>JAUNWC010000002.1 GCA_030540495.1 Bacteroidota bacterium | reverse complement strand
CGGTCTTTTTCTATTCTAGGACAAGTTGACGGGTGCTGATTTGACGCTTACGTAATAATATCAAAAGAATGCACCACAACAGCTGAATACCCTTGTGCGGCATTTCATTTTCCTTGAGTCTGTGATAGCTGTAGCAGGAAGCTGTCAAAGCAATGGAGTCAAAGGAAGTGGCATAAAAGGCAATCATTGTAACCAAGACTAATCCCAAGACAAACGGAGCACAGGGCATTGTATTGATCATCTCAATAATCATGGAGTACAAATCCCCATCTTTTATATATTGAGCAATAAAATCGGCTTTACCACTCACCTGCATACCCATGGAATAGTTACCCAAAACGATAAAGCTTACTATGGTAGAACCAACACCAAAAATGTAGCCGCCAAAGATTGTCTGACGAATAGTTCTTCCTCTGGAAATACTACCAATGAAAAACGGAGCTGCCACGCACCAAACCATCCAGTATGCCCAATAATAAATAGTCCAATTTTGCGGGAAGCTATCTTCACGCATGGGGTCAGTATAAGTAGCCAAACCAATAAAGTTTTGAACCATGCGGCCAAAGGATTCCACACCAGTGTCAATAATATATCTCGTCTCTCCGCTGAAGAATAAAACATAAAGCAGCAGACCGAAGAACATATAAATGCAGGCCTTAGCTAAAAGGCTAATTCCTCTGAAACCATGTAGTAAAGAGTAAGTATATACAAAGCAGGTAACTAACAAGATGATAATGGTCAAGGTTGTTCTACTCATTTCAATACCAAAAAGGCTATTGATGATGCTTGCCATCAAAGGAGTAGCCACACTGAATGTGGTTGCAGTGCCAGCTAACAAAGCAAAAACAGCCAACAAATCAATAACCCTGCCGGCAAAACCATCAGTTTGCTTACCTAATATTGCTCTACAAGCTTCGGAGTATTTTTGTCTGTCGCGATTGCGAACATGCAGCATGAAGCCAAAGGAAACTGCCAAAACTAAATAAAAAGCCCATGGAATAAAGCTCCAGTGGAACAACGGATATACGCCTGCCCAATCCTGTATCTTGCCCATTTTTAGAACGTGCGGGTCAGTGGCATACATAATCCATTCGCCATAGGAATAAAACAAAATATCAGCCGCAAGGCCACAAGTAAACATCATGGAGCCCCAGGTGAAGAAATTATACATTGGTTTTTCATTGCTTTTCCCAAGTACAATATCACCGTATTTGGAGCATGCTAAAAAGATAGAAAGCAAAAATATACCCAAACCTATTACTAGGTAGTATGTACCTAAAGAATCGCCAAAAAAGAATCTTACTTTACTCAGCACAGCATTAGATTGCTCAGGCATCAAGAAAAAAAGCACACAAAGGCATATCACTAGTCCAAACGGCACTAAGGTAATCATCCAGTCAATTTGACTTTCCTGATTTTTTAACGGGATACTTTTGCCAGATTTCATTGTAAATATTCTCCCCTCTTTTTAAGTTCATCACGAACAATAGCATAATACTCTTTGGCATATTCATATTGCTTAGTAGAGTACTCGCCAAATTCAACTCCCAATTGGCTCTTATATTCACACCAATTGCTCCATAACAAACCACATTGGGCAATATAACAATAGATTTTTATTCTGATAAAAATCGGACACCCTTCTGCAAAGTACAAGTCAATTAGCCTATCAACTTGAGTCCTGTCATACAATGCATAGATACAGAACATTGCTATATCCACGTGAGGATCTTGCATGCCTGCATATTCCCAATCGATTAAATAGACATCCTCATCACCATTAGCATTTTTTACAAATAAGAAATTATCTGGAACAGCATCTATGTGAGTCAAAACCCGTTTATCTATGTGTTTATTAACGAAATTAGTTAAGCTCAAAACCCTTTTCTTGACATCATCATAATCGCTGTATATTGATGGTTTTCCTTCCCACAGTGATTCGTAAAAGTCTATCTGCCCTAAAATGTCAAAATCATGGTCAACATGTAGCTCCAACTCATGAAATGCCCTAAGCTTTGCCATGCAGCGACTCAAATCTTGCTCATTGTTTGCATCACACTCTCTGGCCCCTTCCAGAAATTCTGTAATTTTATAGCCATTACGAGGATTTATATACAATAAGTTTTCGCATATATTTTTATGATCTATTGCCCTATATACTGCTGTCTCATTGTTTCTATTTATTAATTTGTCCGTTCCTTCCCCAGGAATGCGCATGATGTATTTCTGATTTTGGCACTCAAATAGAAAAGACCTATTGGTCATACCCTTTTTTAATGCTCTGATATTGACAATATCCTCAGGGGCTACCTTTAATACATCCTTGATTACTTGGATAGCATTTGTCTTTAATTGGTTGGATTCACTATCAATTTCTCTAAGCTGCTCATATGTGTCAATTTCTACAAAGTCCTTTGAATGCACCACATTGGCATATACAAGCATTTTGTCTCCATCATAGAGTGCTTCCTCCCAAAAGGCATTATCGTACTCTTTTTCTTTATCAAGCAATGCTATTTTTTCACGTACAGCTACTGCATCTTCTTGATTCAGATAAGCAATGCCTATCATGCAGTTGCCACCTGTGGAAGGATGAACTTTTTCTAGTTCCATCCTCCTATTGATGCGAACTGTACTATCATCATCAATTAAATCGCCCACCATATACCATGAATATAATTCACGATTATGGAAGGGATTCTTGTTACACCAAATATCACAGGGAATGATGTAAGCATTTTCAAGGTATTCCGTAGCTAAAGCCAGTGAATGGAGATTATTCTTCGTAGAGTACTCATTGTTTTCGATAAGCTTTACACCGTATTTGGCCACAAGATAGTCAAATCTTTCCTTCATGAAGCCAATAACGATATGTATTTCGTAAATATTGACCTTATGTAGGTGTTTTATGATTCTTTCTATTAGCTTTTCTCCATCAACCTCTAAGAGCGCTTTTGGTATACTGGTATTGATTGGCACCATTCTCATACCAAAGCCAGCAGCCAATATAATGGCTCTTCGAGGCGTTCTTGCATCCAAAGCAAGCTTAGCTTTTTCGGTTAAAAGTCCACCCATATCAAGATAACCTTTTTGGCATAAGGATTCCAAAGACTTTTTTATAGTTCCCAATGGGCAGCCACACTTTTCCGCTAACTCTTTAGAAGATATGGATTTGTTCTTAAAAATCCTCAACAAAACATCTTGTTCGTGCTTATTCACCAATAATCCCTCATCTAAGCTCGTTATTTCATGCTCAATATTTCTTTTGAATCGTAATAATAAGTGTATCTGTTCCCTAAAGCAGAAAACTCAAAACCAATTGCTGCGGTATCATTACCTTTAATGGTCTTAATACCAGTTATATTGGCTTCAGTAACAAGTAACCGATTAGCAACATCCTTTAGAATCAAAGACCTACTATTCGATTTATAGCTTTCGTCAAATTCCCGCAGCTCATCCAATGTATCAAATTCATAAATGTCACTTGAAGCATATTTTTTTATTTTCATTTTCAAAACATCTAAGTGCTCAATGAAGAGCTGTTCCCAAAGCTTGTCAGCGGTTTCAGGGAAATCATATTCCTGTTCCAAAATCTTTAGAAACTGCCTACTAAAGCTCTCGCTCCAAAATGTATGACCGAGCATATACCAAGATTTCTCCCCACCTACATGAACAGAGATTATATTTCCATCTGAATCTTCTTGCATACACCATTCATCAGTATGGCCCTCTGCAAATACACCAGCATAATAGGCATCACCGACTTCCTTCTCAAAAGGATTGATGCTGAAATAATTGTCTGCGGAACAGATATAAGTGTTTTTAATCACATTTCTAGCCATCCAAATAGATGAGTTATTGTTTCTAGACAAGTAGAACGGATTATGAATGAGACAAACACCGAACTCATCTTTCAGGTAGTCAAATTGCTCTGCCATGTAGCCAGTCACAATATAAATTTCTTTTATGCCAGAAGCTTGCAGTTGCTTTATCTGCCTTTCAATAAGCACTTCTCCTTTGACTTCAATCAAAGCCTTGGGCATCTCATAAGAAAGAGGCGCAAATCTGCTGGATGTTCCGGCTGCCATTATTACTGCGTTATCTACTAACATTTCACACCATTCTTATCATTGTTCTTTACCAATTCTGCAAGATAATGTATAAATTGGTCCTTTAAATCTTCTCTTCTCAAGGCATACTCCACCTGTGCTTCCAAATATCCTTGCTTATCGCCCACGTCATATCTTCTGCCAATAAAATCATAGGCATACATATCCTGCTGACGAGCCAATACCTTCAAGGCATCTGTCAATTGTATTTCTCCACCTCGACCGGGCTCAGTGTGGTCCAGAATGCGGAAAATCTCTGGAGTGATAACATAACGTCCCAGCACAGCTAGCCTGCTCGGCGCTTCTTCCACCGCAGGCTTTTCCACCATGTCTTTTACTTTGAAAATGCGCTCGCTGTCCGTGGGCACGCTGTCCACAATGCCGTAGGCAGAAACTTTTTCCTGCGGCACTGTTTGACACCCTAACACGCTGCCACCGGTTGCATTATACACATCAATCAACTGCTTCAGGCAAGGATATTCGTCATTATGGACAACATCGTCACCCAAAAGTACCGCAAAAGGCTCATAACCTACAAATCTCTTGGCACACAAAATAGCATGGCCTAGCCCCTTAGGCTCTTTTTGACGCACAAAATGGATATTGATATCTCCAATCTCCTGCACCATTTTCAGCAACTCTTCTTTGCCGTGCTCTGCCAAATTCTCTTCTAATTCCGGCGCACGGTCAAAATGATCTTCAATTGCACGCTTAGTGCGACCACTGATAATCAAGATATCAGTAATGCCACTAGCTAAGGCTTCTTCGATAATATATTGAATTGTCGGCTTGTCCACGATTGGTAACATTTCTTTTGGACAAGCCTTTGTCGCAGGCAGGAAACGAGTTCCGAGACCTGCTGCTGGAACGACTGCTTTTGTTATTACATTCATTATAGTGTTTCTCCAAATTATAATAATATGTCAAGTTTTAAGTAATTATTATATTTTAAGCTTTAATTCAAACGTTTTTATAGATTTAATCATTCTATAACATTATATTCTTTGAGAACAACTAGGAATATGCCTGGAAGATGTATTATTGCTTATTATTCTTGCTGGAACTCCGCCAACGGTTACACTGTCAGGTACAGACTTGACTACAACAGCCCCTGCTCCAATAGCACAATTGCTACCAATATTAATATTCCCTATTACTTTAGCACCAGAACCTATGTAGACATTATCTCCTATAGTTGGTGCCTTCTTTTCTCCACTTGTAGCACCAATAGTCACACCAGAATGAATGCGACAATAACTACCAATTCGAGAAGAAGAATTAATTATGATGGGGCCTCGGTGAATCAGGGCTAACCCTTCTCCAACAACATTATATGGCACTTCATATCCACAACATAAAATACTTAAATAATGTTTCTTAAACCTAGAATAAAGTAATCTTAACTTCCACATTAATGGTTTACAATTAATCAAATATTCACCATATCTAAGTTCTATTTCGAACTTCCAAATTTCATCTCCAAAAAAACTAGGAGTTTCTTTATCAATACCTAAAGCAATTTTGTCTTTCTTTAAGTAAACATTTAGATCATCTTTGTTTTTAATCATATCACCGATCAACCTTTTCAACAATTTATGCAATAGCTTATTATCAAATTAAGTTATTTATAATTAGTTAATAGGAAATCAATATTCAGTTAAATCAACATGTTTTTACGAAAAAGTATGTTTGCGCAGATCGTTATATGATTAAAATTTTTAAGAAGACTGATTACCTAAATAAATAATTGCAGTAAACAGCAATTATTGAAAGTATATTTTATTTTAAGTATATTGATTTTAGATGTATTTCCTTTTCTTTTTTTGTATACTTTTTTGTGTATTTAAATGATAATCTGTTTTTTTCTGTGTACTCATCAATACTTTCAATGACCCTTGCTGGAACACCAACTGCAACACTACAATCAGGTATATCTTTTGTAACTATTGCACCACATCCAATGATGCAATTATTACCAATCTTAACTCCCGGCATAATTATAGCATTAGTACCAATATGCACATTGTTACCTACCGTAATCGTTCCGAATAAATCAATTTTATCTGCATCTTTTTCCTTGAGACACTCTCTCAAAACCCAAACTCCACCATCATGAGTTATAAATTGTACACCACTATTAACTCTAACATGACTTCCTAAAGAAATTAGATAAGGTTCAGAACCAAGATTTGCAGAACTGTATATCTCGCACCCCCCCAAAATACATGTGCCTTTTTTTCTCCAATACTCCACTGGATTCATTCTACGACTTATAGCATCGCCAATACGTTTCAGTATGTTCATAATGGTACCCTCTAAAAAAATGTTCAATCCCTCTGGAAAATATCCCTAGTATACACCTTTTCCTTCACATCGTCCAAGCAAGCGTCGTAGCGATTAGCGACGATAGCCTGGCTCATGGCCTTGAACTTGGCCAAATCGTTCACAACCTCGCTGCCAAAGAATCTGTCCCCGTCCTCCAGCATGGGTTCATAGATGATGACCTTCGCTCCCTTGGCCTTGATGCGTTTCATGACGCCTTGGATGGAGCTTTGGCGGAAGTTGTCAGAATGACTCTTCATGGTCAGGCGATATACGCCCACAACCACATCATGCTCCTTCTTTTCGTCCCAAGTGTCATTGGCACCGTAGCCACCGGCAATCTCCAACACTCTGTCCGCAATGAAGTCTTTGCGAGTACGATTGCTTTCCACAATGGCCTCAATCAAATTCTCCGGCACATCTTGGTAGTTGGCCAGCAGCTGCTTGGTATCCTTAGGCAGGCAGTAACCACCGTAGCCAAAGCTGGGATTGTTATAATGGCTGCCGATGCGCGGGTCGAGGCACACGCCGTCGATGATTTGTTGGGTATCCAAGCCCTTCATTTCAGCGTATGTATCCAACTCATTAAAATAGGACACACGTAGTGCCAAATATGTATTAGCAAACAGCTTCACGGCCTCTGCCTCAGTAAAGCCCATGATCAAGGTTTCAATATCTTCCTTAATTGCGCCTTCCTTCAGCAGCTCCGCAAAGGTCTTAGCAGCTTCTACTAAGCGCTCGTCCTCAGTATCGGTACCTACGATAATACGGCTGGGATACAGGTTATCATATAACGCCTTGCTCTCACGTAAAAACTCGGGACTAAAAATGATATTCTTGCTCTCCATCTTCTCGCGAATAGACGCAGTGTAGCCAACAGGAATAGTGGACTTGATGACCATGATAGCATTGGGATTGTACTGCATAACCAGCTTAATTACTGCTTCAACAGCACTGGTATCAAAGAAGTTCTTCTTGCTGTCATAGTTGGTCGGCGCAGCAATTACCACAAAGTCCGCATCCTTATAGGCCGCTTCCGCATCCAGCGTTGCCACCAAGTTCAAATTCTTCTCCGCCAAATACTTTTCAATATAATCGTCCTGAATAGGAGACTTCTTGTTATTAATCAGCTCCACCTTTTCCGGCACGATATCAACAGCCACTACCTGATGATGCTGGCTGAGCAGCGTAGCAATGGACAGTCCCACATAACCAGTACCGGCCACAGCAATTTTCAAATCCTTAAATGCTTTCATTTTTTGTATGCTCCTTTATTTCATATAAAATTCTTTATACCATTCGGCGAATTTTCTCAGGCCCTCGCGCAAGGATGTGCTGGGCTTGAAGCCAAAATCTCTTTCCAAAGCACTTGTATCCGCATAGGTCACAGGCACATCGCCTGGTTGCATGGGTACTAGCTCCTTGTGCGCTTTAAAGTCGTAATCCGCAGGCAGCACACCAGCACGCACCAACTCCTGCTGCAATATATCTACAAAGTCCAGCAAGTTTTCCGGACTGTTGTTACCAATGTTATAGACTGCGTAGGGCGGCAAGGGCAGTCCATCCTCGCCCACTGCTTTGGCAGGCGGCTTTTGCATCACGCGAATGACGCCTTCCACGATATCATCCACGTAGGTAAAGTCACGCTTGCAGTTGCCATAGTTGAATATTTGAATCTTTTCCCCCGCACGCAGCTTATTTGTAAAGCCAAAATAGGCCATATCAGGACGACCTGCGGGACCATACACTGTGAAGAAGCGCAGTCCCGTACTAGGAATGTTGTACAGCTTGCTGTACGCATGAGCCAACAGCTCGTTACTCTTCTTTGTCGCCGCATATAGGCTCACAGGATTATCCACTTTGTCGTCCGTGCTATAGGGCACCTTTTTATTCGAGCCATACACACTGGAGCTGGATGCATAGACCAAGTGCTCCACGCCCTTAGCGCCACCATCATAGGAATGACGACAAGCTTCCAAGATATTATAGAAGCCAATGATATTGCTGTTGATGTAAGCATCAGGATTAGTAATGCTATACCGCACACCGGCCTGGGCTGCCAAATTCACCACAATCTCCGGCTTATATTCAGCAAACAGCTTATCAATCAGTGCTTTGTCGGCCAAATCACCTTTAATGAAGGTAAAGTTTTCATACTTGGACAAAATATCAAGCCTGAACTCTTTCAGTTGCACATCATAATAATCGTTGACATTATCAATACCGATTACTCTTTTACCTTGCTCCAGCAGCCTCTTGGCCAGATAAAAGCCAATAAAGCCCGCTGCACCTGTAACTAATACGATATTCACCAAGATCCCTCCGTATATTTTAACCAATTTGTTGATATATTTTATATTTTAATATCGTTATGGTTCTTATTTAATTTGCCATATTTTTCAATTCTTCTATAATGATAGAGTAATTCCTTTAGTCGCTTATTTAATGGAGGTATTTTATTATAATCTCCATATATTTGATTTAATACATCTGCATAGTTACTTGGTATTGAAAACTCTATTTTATTAATATTAATAGTATTAGTCTCCAAAATCTCTTTTGGGAAAGTATACCAAGTTGAAAAAGTATCAGCTGTAACTAGAAAACTAGATGCTTTCACTGAGTACATTCCACACAATTTCCTATATTCATTTATAAGTGAGTCACTAGTTATTAGCAAGGTTTTTATTTTTCCCTTAATTATATTAAAATTAAATCTTGGGTTGTAACTCATTAATGGAAAAATTTTCATCATTTTATGCATACGCATATAGGAGACTTCCTCTACTCTCTTAGCATAACTCCTTCTTTCCTCTATGTTTTCCGGGGAACCTATTAAAAAAAAGACATCAACATGAAAGTATAATAAATCAAATCCTTTAGGACAAACTCTAAGAGTAAAATGTCTACATTTTTTATCCTCTTCAATGCAGTAAAAATAGAAATCTTTATGTAAATCATTTCTTAATGCATTTATAAGCGTATCCCTGTCCTCATATAATACGAAAACATCTACATCATAATCCCACGGAATCTGCCCATTATCTCTTATCGCACCCAAGAGACTACCATACGCCAATTGATACTTAATTCCATTTTTTATGCAGACATTACGGAATTCTACAAGGGTATCAAATGCTATTTTTTGATAATTAAGAAAATTTCTGTAGATATCACTAAAATTTGATGGACAAATTTCACTGTTGATAACTTCATTATAAAAATCCAAATTGTTCATTTTAAATAGTATGATATAATTATCATACGTCCTCCTTATATAGATTTTGTATTGAATATATTTATTTGTTATTCTTTTGTAATCTGGTTTTGTATTTATTAAAAATATAACTCATTATATCTATATAATTTTTTCTATAAAAAACAATGGCAGAAAGGTTTGTTATTACAAATCCACATATTGTTATGAAAGTTGCGTAAAACATCCAATCTTTCCAGTCTGTTATGCGTATACCATCAAGAATGAAACAGTAAACTGTTTTCTCAACAACAAAAATATTAAAACTCATCCATGATAATTTTTTTGCAAAAACTGTTATTCTTCTGTTTAGCATATTATTAGATAAAAAGCAAACATACTGAAATGTTCTAAAAAGATTTGCTACAATATTCCCTAACGCAATTCCAAGTATTCCATATTTGACTATCCCTATAATAGAAACTAGTAAATTAAGACCGGATTCATAGAACGCCCCATTTCTTGTTTCTTTGTATTTCCCGGCAGCCTGAACAGCTATTAAATATGGTGTTCTTACACAAAAAAATGCTTCCGCAACAGTAGCTAGGAAAGCATACTCTGGTATAATATAATTAACATCATTTATTCCTTTGGTGTATAAACATACAAATGGTATAATCAAAGTTATAGTAGAAGATATAATAATAGATGTCAGTAAAAAGATAAAAAACTCTATCTTATCAAAAATTCCGTTGAAAGCTCTTAAATCATTCCTCGCCCAATGTTCACCAAGTACAGCTTCTAATCCGACAGTAAATATGTTTTGTATTTTCTTGAGACTATTGAATACAAGAGAATAAACTATGTAAACTGATATCGTGCTTGCATTAGTCAATATAGTAAATAAAAATATCCCTGTATAAGAATAGATAGTATTTGCTATGGAATGCGCCATAACATCTCTTCTACCTTTTAGGGCATTATAATCTGGAGGAACATCATCAATTAACGAGTACTTTTTTCTAACATAATATTTTAAAAATACAGGAGCAGCCATAAGACTACATACTATACCTAATTCAACTATGTGAATGGAGCACCCCAAGTAAATCAATGAACACGCGACAATCGTACTAAACAACTTACAACATATTTGGATACAATTATAAATGTATATACTTTGATCTGCCATTAAAAAAGTTTTATATGAAAACCCATATACATATTGACAGTATACACTCATAGAAATTATAATTACCAACAAAGATATTTCTAAGCTACTAACGTTACTATGAATAATATAAGGATATATGAAAGTTAGGAGCACAGCATATAATATAAAATACTTCCCTATTCTATCCATAAACATATCTGTTGCTTTTAAAATGGAGCTTACAGATTCTATGACATTCTGGTTTGCTTTAGCCTTATATAAGGCTACTCTTGTGGAACCACTTAATCCTAATGTTAGTATAGAAATATAGTCTAAAAATTGAGTTATAGAAGACACTATCCCGTTATAGTTTGAACCAAAATACGACAATATCAACCTAGGTAATATAAGGCCACAAATTAATGCTACTACTTCATAAGCAGTCTGAGATAAAATATTGTAAACAGCTTTTTTTGTATGCATATTCCACCTAAAACCATCATTGCTTACACATCATTTGTATTAAAACTCTTCTTGGTTATTGCAATAGCACAAAAAGACATAATGAAAACGATCTGGAACAATTCGCTATAATAAGAAACCATACTGTATTCTATCACCATACCACAAATCATAAATACTACAAGCAAATCACATATGGTGTTATTATTCTTAATTCTAAAACCTGTTATACAATATCTGATTTTATTATAGTAATACAAAATAAAACCAATAATACCGTGATTGCACAGTAATTCTATGTAGTTACAATGGGAATAAGCAACATGTGAATACCCTATTTTTCCCATATATGTTCGAAATCCATCAATTCCATTGCCAATCAAAATTGTTATTGGATTTATAAGCCAAAGTTCTATAGCGCTATTAATATAATATTGTCTTTCCCATATACTTTTATCTTCTTCAATACCAATGTCAACTCCTAACAAGAATTTATCAAATAGGTTTATCATTCTTGCGCCCAGCATATCATACAATAGTTTATTGCTATATATTATAACAATGGCACCTATTGATAATAAACCTATGCCTATAATTCTTTTTATTAATTTTTCATTTTTGCTCGTCAAAAATGCATATAATATTGATACTAAGGCAATTAGTATTAATACCTTTCTCGATCCAGCTAATAAAGAAAAAACAAAGAATATTATGCTTAAAACTCTATATATAAAAGTGTGTTTAGAATGATTAGAATAATAGAAACTAAAAATACTGCCTATAGCTAGATTTAAGCCTATAGTATTTTTGTGTATCCCCTGCTCATTACCTACTGCAAATGTTCCCCATAATTCAACAGGAGTACTAATGATCAAATATAGTAATAAAAAGACCAGAGAAACAAAGATTGAATTGAATATTTGTTTGATATCATCTCTATTTTTAATATAACTAAACAAAAAAATGGACATATATATTAATTCTAATACAGTAACAGATATTATCAATGCTATTGTAGAGTCTAAATACGATTTATCTACCCAAAAATATGAGACCAAAATCATTGTAGAAAACAACATTTGATTTTTGCTATATTGATTCCATTTTAAATTTATGTTTCTAAATGACATTAGAAAGAAAATGAAAAAGCATATAAGTCTCTCCACATTTCCTAGATATAGGCTACACAAGTATATTGTGAACCCACACAATGCTACATCTTTTCTTGTATATAACATAAATTGCTCCTTATTTATTTGATTTTATCGTTTGTATATACTTTAACCATTTTTTATATACTAAATCTTCTGAACAGACGTCAATGATATCCATTCCATTCTTTCCAATATCATTTAATTCTTCGATATTACCAAGAGCATTTATTATCAATTCACCTAACTCATTTGGATTCTTTCCATGAAACAAGTAACCATTTTCACCATCAACAATTAAGTCCCTAACCGTGCCAGATGGAACATCAGTAGCTATAGAAGGAATACCATTGCACATAGCCTCAATTAATACGTTAGGAAAGCCTTCATACTTTGATGGTAATACAAATAACTGTGCGTCATTATTTTTTTTAATCACTTCATTTTCTAGTCCAGGCATGAATACCTTTCCTGAAAGTTCCAGTCTAGTAATGCATTGCTCTAATTCTTGTCTTAATTCTCCCTCTCCGAAAATATATAATTCATATTCCGGATAACTTTCTTGCACTTTTTTAAAAGCTTCAATTAACAATTTATGATTTTTTTGTTCTATTAGCCTTCCGACAGAGATTATTCTCTTACTCTTTATGTTTTTAAAAACTCCAATTTGCTTCGTTGTAATAGGATTTGGAATTACTACAGAGTCTTTAACTCCGTATTCTAACATCATAGTCTTCAAGACATTTTTGGATTGGCATACGAATCCATCAGATTTCTTATATATTAACTTCATAATGTTCTTTTGCTTTTTTCCATAAAATAAGGGATCATTTCTCTCAGAGAGTATAATTGGAATCGACAACTCATTACAACATATCGTTCCAACTATGTTGGTTAAAAACAAAAATGAAACCACCACATCTGGTCTAATCTGCTTTAAATATCTCCTTAATCTTATATAATATTTAGGAAACAATAAATATTTTGACAAGCCTGATTTGTTACTACTATCTACACCTAGATGTATGAAGTTTACTTTTTTGTTTAACGAGTAATAATCTGAATTCTCATCGAATGAAATAAAATATGTTTCAATTCCATCTTCTGAAGATCTGTTAGAAAGTATTGTTAAAACTCTTTCAGCACCACCCGCAACGTTACTTGGTGTTAAAAATGCTACTTTCACAATAACATCACCTTTGCAATAAGTTATTTTCAATCATAAAGTTATAATAGAATTCCTCTCTAATTCTATTTAGCTTCTCTCTTTCGTATAGCTTCGCATGCTTATAATTCTCCATTGCTAGATATGCCAAATCTGATTCCAATAAATACCCTAATGTTTTGATTATCTCATCATATCTACCCTTTTTAAATAGGCATAAATCGGGAAGCAATTCAGGGATACCAGCTATATCAGTACCTATACAAGGACATCCCCTACTCATTGCCTCTATAACAGCTCTAGGTAACCCCTCTTGCTTGCTCGGCTGAACATAAATGTCTAAATCATCGTAGTATGACATAATCTCTTTTGCTGACAAACTACCACAAAAAACAACCCTATCATTAACCCCCAAACTAACGGCTAAATCCTTCAAGAAGGTGTTTGGTTTTTGTCCAGTAACACCACCAGCCAAACGGTATTCGACATTATAGCCTAATTTCACCAATTTTGGAATCGCCTTTATAACATACTCATGACCTTTATATCTTGTATCAATTGCAGCAGCAGTACCTAACACTAACCTTTGCCTAGGGTCAAATTTGGAAATCTTTTCTAATCTACGTTCTAGGACCAATTTATCAAGTTTATCTAAAACCACATTGGAACAAGATACGGTTTTACCTTTTGTTGGATACCTCTTCTGAAGAAACTCTTTTGTTACATAATAAACATATGGGGCATTTTTAATTGCCTTTTTGGTTTTATAATACATATAAGGAGCTACAATCTTACCCAGCAAACTATGATTCCAATAACTATCCCATGAACATCCAACACATTCAATAATATATGGTTTATTGTATTTTTTTATGTACTCCAAAGCTAGCTGTGCAATAGAACTCTGCGTTCTCAAAACAACTATGTCGCTTTTTTTGACTTGACTCTCTACAATATTCTTTGCAATTCTCCTTTTTGTAAAAAATGCCTTTGGAGTTTTAAAGTTAGGTACATTAACAACTTTAATTTCACGCGGAACCAACGTGAATTTCTTATTTCCACTAATAGGCTTTGTCCGCATCATGAAAGTAATATCATCTGCCATATAAGAGTATCTTTCGTACAATTCATGATATGCAAATTCATAATAATTTCCTTTTTCATCATAAAAAAGTGGTCCATCATGAATAAACAACAAATTCAACTCTATCCCTCCAACTTTCTATCAATATACATTCCGATATCACCAATAAACCTTTTATTAGAAAAATATTCTGCATTATCTCTACAATTTTTGGGTTTATATAAGTATATATTGTTTTCAAATACTGTAATAGCATCACACAAACTACTAACTGTCTGCTCTTTAAAGAATACTCCTGTCGGATTTTCGCTATCTAGTCCAACAACAGTTTCCAGCGCTCCACCCTTACCAAAAGCAATTACTGGAGTGCCACACGCTTGTGCCTCAATAGGAGTGATTCCAAAATCTTCCTCAGATGCGAAAATGAATGCTTTTGCTTTTTGCATATGTTCTTTTAAGACTTCATAAGGCTGATATCCCATCAATGTAACATTTCTGCCAGCTTTTGCTTTAATTTTTTCGAAATCAGGTCCATCGCCAATAACAATTAGTTTTTTGTCTGGCATTTGAGAAAAAGCCTCTACGATAAGATCCATTTTTTTGTATGGCACCATACGAGAAGCGGTCATATAAAAATCTTCTTTTTCTTCACATAATGTAAAAGCATCAACATCTACAGGCGGATAAATAACCTCTGATTCTCTTCTATATACCTTCCAAATCCTTCTTTGTATGTATTTCGAAATCGCAATAAACTCATCTACTCCGTTTGCAGTACGCAAATCCCACAATCTTATATAATGCAGAATAAGCTTAGCAATCCAGCCTTTTAATCCCTTATCTAGTCCAGATTCTTTCAAGTATTGTCCTTGCAAATCCCAAGCATATCTCACAGGGCTATAGCACATGCAAATATGCTTTTGATCAGGACCGGTGATAACGCCCTTTGCGACACAATGGCTACTAGAAATCACTAAATCGTAACCGCGGAAATCAAACTGTTCAATAGCTAAAGGCATTAAAGGTAGATAGTTCCTATACTTTTTCTTGGCCTTAGGCAAGTTTTGGATAAAGCTAGTATGTACCGGTTTATTCTTAATGAAGCCACGTTTTTCCGACTCTAAAAAATCCACCAACGAATACAGATCAGCATCTGGAAAAACATTTATCAGCTGTTCGAGCACCCTTTCCGCACCAGCATATGTTACTAACCAATCATGTACTATTGCTACCTTCATAAAACACCCCTAACGTCTACTACAAATAACTATTGAATATATTTGTTAATGTTTCCTTAATTGAATAAGTAGGTTTCCAACCCAATTCCTTAAAGATTAAATTACTATCACAACAAATAATCTTGTTATCTACTGGCCTAAATCTTGATTTATCGATCTCTACCTCAACCTCTTGTGAGCTTAAAGATACTATGTAGTTCAATAATTCTTTCAAATTATAAGCTACTCCTGAACCAACATTGTACACCTTGGAACAATCTTCACTTTCTATAATCAATCTATAAGCTCTTACAATATCACGAACATCACTGAAGTCACGAAAAGCATCAAGATTACCCACTTTAATTATTCCAGGAGCACCCTTTTTCTCAATTTCAGCAACCTGCTTACAAAAGCTTGGTAGTACAAAAGTATCCCTTTGCCCTACTCCTGTATGATTGAAAGGTCTTACACAATATATCTTCATTCCATAGCGTTCTCTATAAATTTCAGCAAAACGCTCTTGGGCCATTTTAGAAATACCATAAGGATTGTTAGCATTTAATGGCATTTCTTCATTTATTGGGCTTTCTGATGGTGCATACTCCTCACTAGAACCGATAAACATTACTTTTGGCATAATATCAAGCTTTCTTGAGGCTTCTAGTATATTAAGGGCTCCCATCACGTTTACTTCCAAAGTAAGCTGAGGCATTTCCCAAGAGAGCCCTACACTGCTTATAGCGGCTAAATTCACAACATAATTTGGTCTAAATCTAGCTAGTATCTTACATACTTCCTCTGCATCAAGGATATCAGCTGCACTGTACTCTATAAATCCGGGTAATGGTTCAGCACTTAATTTATCGCTTCCATATACTACATATCCATTATTAGTAAATTCATCTGCCAAATATTTACCCACAAATCCGGCAGCACCAAAGATTAAGACCCTTTTCATTAAATCATTACCTTCAATTCTCTTATAAGACGCCAGCTTCAGCCTTTGCAAGCTTCAAATCATGTTCTGCCATGATAGCACACAATTCTTCATAGCTAGTCTTTTGGGGATTCCAACCCAAAACAGTTTTTGCCTTGGTCGGATTACCCCACAGATTTACCACATCAGTTGGGCGGAACCATTGAGGATTTACACAAACCAACATCTTTCCTGTTGCTTTGTCATAGCCCTTTTCATCCATGCCCTCGCCTTTCCATTCCAATTCAATACCACAATGCTTAAAGGCCAAGGTAGTAAATTCTCGAACAGTGTGTTGCACACCAGTTGCTATAACAAAGTCATCAGGGGTGTCTTGTTGGAGAATTAACCACATGCATTCTACGTAATCTTTGGCATAACCCCAGTCTCGTAATGAATCCAAATTACCAAGTTCCAAGTGATCCTGTAAGCCACAAGCGATACGACCAGCAGCACGAGTTATCTTACGGGTTACAAAGCTTTCACCGCGACGCTCGGACTCATGGTTGAAAAGAATACCATTGCACGCGAACATGTTATAAGCTTCACGATATTCCTTGATCATCCAAAAACCATACTGTTTAGCTACAGCATAAGGACTGTAAGGATGAAAGGGTGTTGTTTCACTTTGGGGACATTCTTCAACTTTACCGTATAATTCGGAAGTAGACGCTTGGTAGATGCGTGTTTTTTCTGCTAAACCAAGCATACGTACAGCTTCCAAAATACGCAGTACACCAATGGCATCAACATCACCAGTGTATTCAGCAGCGTCAAAGCTTGTACCAACATGGCTTTGGGCAGCCAAATTATAGATTTCATCAGGCTGAACTTCGTTTACGATACGAATGATGCTGGATGAATCAGAAAGATCTCCATCATATAACTTAATTTTGTCGATAATATGATCTATCTTACCAGTATTGGGGAAAGATGAACGACGTACTATTCCATGAACTTCATATCCCTTCTCCAACAAAAACTCTGCCAAATAAGAACCATCTTGACCTGTAATACCAGTAATTAAAGCCTTTTTCATCGAAAGCAGTCCTCCTAATAATCAATCTATACTTCTTCCATATACGTCATCAAATCTAACAATATCGTCTTCACCAAGGTATCTACCATTCTGCACTTCTATAATAGATAGCGGGATAGAACCAGGATTTTGCAATCTATGCTTTACAGCAATAGGAATATAAGTACTTTCGTTCTCTTTAAAAATAACAACCTTATCATCCAAAGTAAGTTTGCCAGTACCACTGATAACAGTCCAATGTTCGCTACGGTGATAGTGCATCTGCAAGCTTAGCTTTGCACCTGGATTAACTGTAATCTTCTTAACCTTAAAGCCATCACCTTCGGCTAAGATAGTATAGCTACCCCAAGGACGATACATGGTCACATTCTCGCTAATCTCTTTACGCTTTTGGGCCTTTAGCTTCTCAACAACCTTCTTAACATCTTGGCTCTTGCCCTTGCCACTAATCAAAAGCACATCAGGTGTATCAACAACAATAAGGTTGTCTACACCAATGGTGCTAACCAAACGATTGCTACCTAAAATCATATTGTTTTTAGAATCAGTAGTGATTACATCTCCACTTATGACATTGCCATTTTCAGTTTGCAGAACCTCATCAATAGCATCAAAGCTACCAACATCATTCCAATTAACTGTTCCCATGGGGACAACAACAATATTTTTGGTCTTTTCAGCTACAGCATAGTCAATAGAGATATTAGGCATATCTTCGAATCTATCCAAAGCATGCTCATACCCCAAGGAAGATATATCATAAACATCACTAGCCAAGTTTTTCAATGCTTTTTCCATAGTTTGCACAGAAAATGCAAACATACCAGCATTCCAATAATAGCCTCCCTGTGCCAAATATTGTTCAGCTGTAGCTAAATCAGGTTTCTCTTTAAAGGACTCTACCTTGAACCCTTCACCCACCATTTCAGCTTCAGCATGGATATAACCATAACCAGTTTCAGGCTTAGTCGGATTGACGCCTAAAGTAACTATGTTGTCGCTATTTTTACAGATAGCTTCAGCTGCTTCTACAACCTTTTGAAAATCCTCCACAGGGTTAATCACATGGTCAGCGGGACTCACAAATAAGCATTCATTTGCTTCGCATTCCATCTTGTCTTTGCAATAAGCAACGGCCAAAGCAATGGCAGGAGCAGTATTACGAGCAACAGGCTCTGTAATTATATGAGCAGCTTCAGCACCAATTTCTGCCAAATCTGCTTGCACATGGAAGATGTAATCTTTATTGGTAACAATCAAAATGTCTTCAGCCTTGACAAGTCTAGCAAAACGCTCAACAGTTTGCTGTAGCAATGACTTTTGGCCAGCTATTTTCAAAAATTGTTTAGGATAGCAAGAACGGGAAAGCGGAAATAAACGAGTTCCACTGCCACCTGCTAGAATTATTAATTTCATCAAGTTCCTCCGTTTTACGTCTTTTAACAGGTATAACTAACTATATTGAAGTGCTTTGGCTTGCAGTGCCTTGTCCATAGTCCATGCACTCACAGCTCCTAAAAATTCATCGACAAAACAATCTTTAAATCTCTTTTTTAAGTTCATAAGGCATTCCCCCTCTACATAACACTTCCAAGCGGCTTTCAAAATCAAACCAATTACAAATGCTGTGAGGAAGGCCCATGGGAACACAACAAGCCCTTGGCTAACTGCAAGCCAAAGCACTTCAAAAATTCTTTATACTATGTTCTTTTTCTCAAATGAGCTGGAAGCATCTTATAAAGCTCTTCCTGAGAAAAAAATTGTTCTTCATTTTCCTTTAATGCCGTCCTTGCTTTGCAATAAGCATCGCCTGATGTAAGTGGAGCGACAGCATATATCTCCGCCACCTCATTTGTTAATTTATCCCGTTCTTCTATAATCTGATGGTTATCCAAATTCTGTAAATCAGTCAATAAGGCAATATATTTTTCCCTAACTAGCCACAATCTGTTCGCCGTTTGAATATGCCTTTGAACTTTTGTGTCTAAGTCAGTGCTTGTTATATAGGCGCTAAGGCCAAGTAAAGCTGTTGAAACTAAGGCATTAATCCAATTCAAACATGACCAACCTGTCATAATAGTAGTAAAGAAACCTGCTGATGTGGCAGCTGATAAGCCTATTTGCACCTTCTTTAAGCACTTGCTAAACTCAGCATCTATTCCAGCTTGGTATAGTTGCGTTGTATATGTGTATACTACCTTGCCATAGGCATCAGATATTTGTTTATACAGTTTTTCCTTATAGCCTTGGGAATCTATATCCATAAATATCTCTCCAGTACTCATTAGCAGTCTCAGGATGTATATCTTGGTTTTCTATTGCAGACAAAGCTTTTTTGTAGGCTAATTTTGCTTTATACTGAAAATGATAGTCTGATGCCACATATCGCCCACTACCCATTGCCTGAAACTTACTTTGTTCAGGAACAGAAGCCAAATATTCGAAAAAATCACGAGACATCCAATCATAGTAAATGAAAGAAGAATCCTTGTACTTCCAATTTTTTAAAAATCTACACGCAAGTATGTCAATAAGAATGCCACTTATATTTACGTTTTGTTCTTCTCTCCACGCTCTTGCCATTTTACAAAGATTTTTAAGATTACCTTTAGTTGCCTTATTTAAGTCTGAAGTTGCCTGTATTTCCGCTCTAGGATCACACACCCTCCAGCACCCACCATTATTTGTATCTGCATATATAAAAGAGTTTCCATCAGAATTTTCAAATACTGGTAATACCTCAATATGTGTATTGTCATAAAAATTTACACTGATAACTTGACCATCAGCTCTAATATCTGTAGAACTATATGTTCTTTTAATAGAACACTTCACATCTTGTAAGAATGATGATTGTTTATTCCAAATATAATTATTATATTTATGATATACACTAGAGGGCAGGACTACCAACAAATCTATATCGCTGTTATTGATCTTAGTACCTCTTCCATATGAACCAACGTATAAGCTGTGTGCAACCTCAGATAAACTATTCCAATAACACTTATTGATGATTTTTGTAATGTTATGATATCGGTTAGATATTGATTCTAACTCAGACCTACTCATGGTTAAATTTTCGCAAAATGCACGAAATGCTTTTATAACATCAAAACTCATACGATATTCCCTCTCTCATGGAACCTGAATATAGCTATACCCTTTTACTTCGCACCCTTTTTCATCAGCACCACGCCGACCGTCTGCCACAGCAGCTGTATATCCATCCACAAAGTTCTGTTTTTCACATACCAAACATCCATGAGCAAGCGGCTTTCAAAATCCACATTACTGCGACCATTGACCTGCCAATAACCTGTGATGCCTGGCTTAACCTTGAGGATTTCTTTAGCGTACTCCCCCATTTGTTCTAATTCTTGCGGAAGATAAGGCCTAGGACCCACCAAACTCATATGTCCTAAAAACACGTTCCACACCTGCGGAAGCTCATCTATACTGGTCCTGCGAATTAAAGCACCAAAGGGTGTCACACGAGGGTCATCATCCAGCTTGTGGTATTTTTCATACTCTACCTTTTTTTCAGGATGCTCTTTGTAGTACTGCTCTAAAATCTCATCCCCATTGGTGTACATGCTTCGAAATTTGTAACATGGAAATAGAATCCCACCTTGACCAAGACGCTTTCCAGCATAAATAGCATCCCCTATGCTATCTTTTTTGATGCAATAGTACACTATCGCCAAGATGGGTAGCAGAAAAAAACTTCCGCACACCACACAAAGCAAATCAAATAATCTCTTAAGAGAATCAAACTTGCAAGAGCTTTTATTATTGCATTTTAATGCATGTAATTGTAAATCCAGCTCTCCATAATTCCGTTTTGGAAGGCTTAGTATGCCCCCCCACCGGACAATACTACTTTGATAGTTTTACATAAAATAATAACATCGCCAAAAAAGCTTCTGCCTTGAATGTATTCTCTGTCCATGGCAACACGCTCATCATACGTCGTATCGCTTCTCCCACTCACCTGCCACAATCCGGTAATACCCGGCTTCACAGTGCAGTAAAGCTTGGCAGTTTCGCCATAATATTTATCCAGTTCTTCCTGAATAACAGGCCTAGGGCCCACAAGGCTCATTTCGCCACGCAGAACATTAAAAATCTGCGGCAGCTCGTCCAAGCTGGTGCGACGCAAAACCTTGCCAATAGGAGTAACCCGAGGGTCATCCTTCAGCTTGAAATCGCGCTCCCATTCCTCACGAGCGGCAGGGTTTTCTGCCAAATACTTTTGCAACATCTCCTGTGAATTAACCACCATGCTGCGAAACTTGTAGCAAGGGAAAGGCTTGCCATCCTTGCCAATGCGAGTGTGTGCAAAAAAGATTGGACCTGGGTCCTCTTTTTTGATTCTATATGCCACATAAGCTAGTAGCGGGCTGATGCAAATAGTCCCCACTGCAGTCAGCGTATAATCAAAGGCAGTCTTTACCAAATTTCCCACAAAATTACCCATTCATCTCTCTCCTAGTCAAAAAGTCACTCCCTATGCAGTTGTATCGCACTTGCCGGTTACGGAATCTTTAGTTAAGTTGTAACGAAATCATCGTAATTTCTTATGAATATTATAATACCATGTCCCCCCCAGTCAAGCAAAAGTGCATCGAGCGGCCGCGTCAGTTTACTGTAGGAATCAAAAGGACAGACTCCACCAATTTTGTCT
>JAUNWC010000171.1 GCA_030540495.1 Bacteroidota bacterium | reverse complement strand
ATATGTCAAAAGCTGACCGCCCCATTTGTCTGAAGCGCCACCATATCCAAAGAATCGTCCATCAGTCAATCCCTTGTACATAGCCTTCTTCAATTTAGAGTAAAAGCCTATCTGCTCTTCACTCTTCACATTCTTATCACCAACATCAAAGAGAGTAATCTCTGCATCTGGATATTTCTCAATAAGAGAATTTATAACATAACTGCCGTATGTACCAGCACCTAAAACTGCAATTTTCATTTGAATTTTATATTAAGTTTTGATTCCGTCATAGTTGATGACGCAACATTATAATTATACATTCCATCAAAACGGCTATATAAAGCCTTCTTCATCAAGCCCGTCTTCATCATAAGCCTTGGCAAACCTTCAAAGATAAACTTTGGAAGAACAAGAATCAGACCGCCAACAGTCTGCTTGGCAAAATTATATTTAGTAATATCATTATTCTGGAAAAGATGATATACAGGAAGATTCTTATCTGTTTCAATAATCTTAAGCAATGCGAGATGAATATCTTCTCTTTTAACTATTGGCTGGCGACTCTTTTTATTACCAAGGATAACACTTACTCCACAAGGCAACCTTTTTATAAAAGGAGCTGGACGGTTATCGGCAAGAACATAACCAGGACGAACCATCACGACTTCAAAAGGAAGAGATTGCTTTACTGAATTAAGGAACTCATCACATGCTATCTTTATTTTGCCGTATCCTTCCATCATTGTATTAGCAACAGTATCTATAGGAGAATTCTCATCAAGTTTTCCAAGATGGTAACTATATACCATAATGCTTGAGAAATGTATCAACTTCTTCACTTGTTTTTGCTTACACATTTCAACAAGTGATTTCATATATGATACATTATCCTCAATACTTTGATCTTTTAAAACTGCAAAATTGACAACTGCTTCATAACTATCAGCAAGTATCGGGTTCTTATCTATCTCTAAATAACTACCATCTTTTCTTCCAAAGGTATCAACATCAAATCCTTGCTGAATCAGCAGTTCCTTAAATTCTTTGGCAACGAAGGAGGTTGCTCCACATATTAATATTTTTTTCATTTAGCTATTACTTAAATAATTCAAATGCTTATTTGTGTCCTCTTTGCTAATAAATCTGTCACGTATTTTACGTGCAGGAACACCACCCCAAATTTCACAAGGCGGAATGTCTTTGGTGACAACTGCACCTGCAGCAACAATGCATCCTCTACCAAGTCTTACACCTGCAACGATTGTTGCTCCTGTACCAATCCATACGTCATCTTCAACTATGGTAATTTCGTCCTTACCTCGCGGTGCATCCCACATACAAACACCAGGAACAGAATAAGTATGGTCATTTCTACCAACAAAACTTACTTGTCCAGCCACCAATATATTATTACCAAAATGCACATCACTAATGAGCCAAGTACCTCTCCCTAATTGGACATTATCTCCAAAAACAATATCACGATGGATAATATGGCAATGTGGCATCACACGAACAAATCCTTTATATTTTACCCAAGGATAACGAAAATGAAAGTAATACCAAGAACGTAATATATTCATGATGTATCTTAATACAAATATACTTCTATTACAGTCCTTTGGCATGTTATTAAAATCAAATTTCATCATAATTTAGAACGGAAAACAAATATACATTTCTCTCTAAAAATACAAGAATCTATCGACTTCTCAATATTCTACAAACCTTATTGATTAGCCTTGTTAGAAAAGTTCTATGAGTTGCTTTATCCACTGCATGCGCAATTCCCCCCCCCCTGGTTTACACATTCGAAGAACAAACTGCGATTCTTATGCGATACAGTTGGATGTTGTAATTGTTCATTTGAAGAAACAGCCCATTTTACAGGAACTTCACGTAAATGAAGTTTTTTAATCAAATATGGTAGAAATGAAAGCCCTTTTTCTGTATTAAACAAAAGTAAGCTGACTCCAGACAGTTCATCTAAATCTGAATAAATTTCGTCAACATGCCACGCATCAGCCAAAGTTATATCTCCAACTCTTTTAGGATTGGCAAATTGACATTCCATACAAGAAGGTCTATTAAACAATCGAGAATAATAGCCTTTCAAGAAAGGATCTTTTCCTATAGTTGAAATGTACTCTTTTCCATTAACGACATATCTAACAGACCTACTATTAATATTTCCAGATAAAGGCTGTTTGTTTTTAAATTCAAAGAAGCTACACTTTCCATTGTACTTAGTTTGCAAGAATTCTATTTCTTTGTCAAAAATTCCTTGATTTGGCGCACCATGACAAACAAGGTCAATCAAAAGAAGATTCGGACTATCACCTATCACCTTTTTGCAAGCCGCCACCTCGCAAGGAGTACCCGTAAACATAACTTTGTGTCCATTTCTGATGAGTTTCTTCACTCGTTTAAAAATGCCATTGGTATTTGCCATGACATATTTTGACTTTCTGAATTGTTCTGCCTCTTGCAAAGAAAAAGCTATATCGTGAACAACTTGAAAATCAGAAGTAAACTTTACCCCAACTACCGCATATCCCATAGGAATAAGCAATTCGCACAATGCCCAAAATGCTCCACCTGAAGCACTTTTAAATACCTGTTCTTGTGTGTGAACACCAACATAAGATTTTATAATAAAATTACCATGAGGTGCTTTTATTGGACACGTTTTTTCACAAAGATGACAATCAACACACTTGTCTTCCGCTATATGAGGATATACGAAACCTTCTTTATCCTCAACCATCGAAATACAAGATTTTGGACAAACTTCCATACAAGCCCTACAACCAGCACAATTATTTTTTGAAGAATAAAGAGGATTTTTCATTTTTCCGTCAACTTTTCTCTTAACAAAGAACTACTTATACCATCCGTATGAGAAAGGTATTCTATCTTTGCACCATATAAAGCAAACTCTTTTTCATAGTTGTTATAGAGTTCTGTTCCCTTCCATTCATCTCCATGAAACATATCATAAACACCTGTGGTATATCCAATTTTGTATTGTTTCATATTTATCAATTATTTTTTATTAAAAAATTTATGTAGAAGCAAAGATGTCTTACGTGATAAAGTACCCCCTAAGATATGCTTCCAAAAATGTTTATTATCATAATTAGAATCAAACTCAACAGAATTAGGTTCGTTTACAATTTGAAAAGATTCTATTTCAGAAAATTTCTTTTCTTTCATATACATGTTAGCAGCAGGATTATGATTCGTTCCATACATCTCTACATCTACAACCAAATTGATTGATGGCTTTAAAAATTTACCATTATTCAAGGATGCATTATACCATAAACAATAATCCCAAGGGCCTGAGCCTGTTTTTTCATAGAAATCGTATGCTAACTTAAAACGATATTGCATCCATTTGCTTTGGATGAAACTATTCCAATATTTAGCAAATGCTTTTCCCTTCTGTGTAGGCCAACTGCTCATAGTTCTATCTAAACAATTCCAACGATCACGCCATCCAGCCCATCCCCAAATATCAAGATATTTAGAGAAAAAATAGTTTTTGTCTGTTGGCGAATACTCTGGGGTAAAATTATTACCGCTAATGAGCCATACGTTTTTATCGTTTTCATATTTTGCCAACATGGACTCACAAAAATCAAAAAAAGCTTTAGTTGCGACACAATCTTCTTCTATAACAATTGCTTTTTCTTCATTACTAAAGACCCAATCAATTGCAGTCCAAAGAGAAGGATACATATCCAGATAATCATCTCTAAAAAATGTCTTTAACTCACAATCCCAGTCGACTTCCTTGGCCATTGCTCGAACCTCATTATTCCTTTGAATTTCGTCGGTATGCCCTTCCCGTGCGATATTTGAATAAAAATATAGTTTCTTGGGCTTTGCTTTTTTTATTGCATCAAAAGATTGACGAGCATATTCGGGACGACAATATGCTATATATAAGACAGGTGTTTCAACCATAATTTTCGGGGTATTAATCCATAATTTTAAATATATTCTCTACAGTTTGGTTTGGCAAGAATCCGATAGCCTCATTCAACTTGTCACCTTTAATACGTAGACTCTTGATATCGCCATCTCTACGAACTTCCTTACCGAAGTATTCATCCTTACATGGAACATCATAAAGTTTGAATAAGCGCTCTATCAAGTTTCGAATGCTAAAAAACTCACCTCCACCAATGCAGTAAATGCCAGAATCAATATGTTTGTCCAAAGCCTTACTCAACACGACCATCACCTCTTCAAGAGTAATATATTGGCGAGTCTGCGTACCCGCACTGAAACTAGGAGCTTCAGTTGGTCTTCCAGCCTTATAATCCTGCAAATATTTCAACACATAAGGGACCAAACGTGTACCTGGTTTCAAGTCATCTTCAGAGAACATATTTGGAAGAATGAAATGCAAATGAGTATAATCTGCTATCAAGTC
>JAUNWC010000170.1 GCA_030540495.1 Bacteroidota bacterium | reverse complement strand
GAAAAACCTTTGACTATATCCACTAAACACAGCAACAACAAAAACCAAACATATATATACAAGAGATAAAACAAGTTTTAAGGAGAGTATTCTTGCAAAGTATTTTTTTAGTAGAAAGGTGTTTTGTGCTATGGTTTTGTTGTTAAAATTGGTTATACCACAATCTAATAAAATATTGAAAAGATAAGTAAAATTGAGCAAAGAAAAATAAATACCATACTCTCCACTTGGCAAAGCATTTTGAACACTTCTGTCTATGCCCAAAATCCAAAAAGATTTTATGCAAATATTAAGAGTCAATAAGAACAGGAGGTTAACAAGAAAAAACTTTTTCATTATTTTATGGAGTCTATTAGGTTTTTGGTGTATTCTTGTTGAGGGTTGTTGTAGATTTGCTCAGGATAGTTTTCTTCTATGATTTGTCCGTTTTTCAAAACTATAATTTTGTCGGACATATATTTAACTACACTCAAATCATGGGAAATAAATATATAAGCAAAACCATAACTATTCTTTAAATCATTTAAGAGATTGAGTACTTGTGCTTGCACACTTACATCCAAAGCAGAAACACTTTCATCGCAAATAATTATCTCTGGATTGACAGAAAGCGCTCTTGCTATACCCACTCTTTGTCTTTGCCCTCCTGAGAGTTCGTGTGGGTAACGAAAAAAGAAATCTTTTGACAAACCAACTTTCTCCAATAATAACAAGGCTTGTTGTTTTCTTTCCTCCTTTGTCTTGTAGATGTTATGCACAATCATAGGCTCTTGAATATCCTCACCTATGGTTTTTCTTGGGTTTAAAGAAGAGTAAGGGTCTTGAAATATTATTTGTATATGTTTCTTTAACTCCTTATTCTCTTTATTTGAAAACTTTGAGATATTCTTGCCCTTAAATCTTATCTCTCCCCTACTCTGTTTTATTAGTTGTACTATGGTTTTGCCTATGGTGGTTTTGCCCGAACCAGATTCGCCTACCAAACCTAAGGTTTCACCTTTGTGTAGTTGAAAAGAAATTTTCCTTAAGGCAGGAAAAATTTTGTTTGCTTTACCAAAAATATTTTTGCCAAGTATGTAATCCACTTCCAAATCCTCTACCTCAAGCAAAGGCTCCTGTTTATAAATATCTTGCCTTATTCTCAAAGTTGCCTCTTGCGAAACTCTCTCTACTTGTATAGGTTGCTCGGAGAGAAAATCCCTAACACTCAAAAGTCTTTTTGGCTTATAGTCCAAAGGAGGACGCGAGGCTATCAATCCATTAGTATATGGTTGCTTAGGCAAAGAAAATATATCTTTTACAGAGGCTTGCTCTACCACACTGCCTTGATACAAAACAGCAACCTGGTCAGCAATTTTTCCAACCACTCCCAAATCATGAGTTATAAACAGTATGCTCATGGAATGTTTCCTTTGTAAATCTTTCAACAAAGTCAGTATGGTATCCTGCACAGTTACATCCAAAGCAGTAGTTGGTTCATCGGCTATAAGTAATTGTGGCTCACAACTAATAGCCATAGCAATCATAACTCTTTGTCTTTGACCTCCCGAAAGTTCAAAAGGATAAGCCCTATATACTCTTTCCACATCGGGCAAAAGAACTTCCTTAAAAAGATTAAGTGTCCGTTGTTTGGCTTCTTGTTTGCTAAGATTGTTATGAGTCAAAAGCATTTCTTCCACCTGTTTTCCACATCTTTTCACAGGGTTTAGGGCGGTCATAGGCTCTTGAAAAATCATAGCAATTTTTTTTCCTCTTATTTTTCTATACTCCTTTGAGGTGGTTTTTGTAAGGTCTATGGGTAAAATAGTATCATCCTCTTGCTTGTCAAAAAAAGTTATCTCTCCTTTTGATATTTTGGAAATCTTTTTATCCAACAAATCCATTATAGCCAAAGAAGTAACGCTTTTGCCCGAACCAGATTCTCCCACTATGGCAGTAATACTTGCTCTTTTTACCAAAAGATTTACTTCCTTAACCACTTCTTTCCACTTCTTTTCTTTCTGAAAAGAGATAGATAGATTTTTTATTGACAAAAGATTATTTTCCATAGTTTTTTCTTGCTTGTTTTTGTTTGATTACTCTATTGGTAAAGTATGGCAATACCAACAGCCCTATTATAATATAAGGGTAATAGGTAAATAATCTCCACAACAATGCCATAACTCCTTGCAAACCATCGGGCAAAAATTCTTTGAGAAAAAGAGGAAAAGCAAACTCTGCCACTCCACTACTACCCGGAGTTGGAGAAATGCAAAGTACTATCCACATTATTAACTGACGACAATAGATAACAAAGTTTTGGAACACTCCCGTTATATCGGTATTGAAAGCCATAAGCACAAAATTTAATACCAAAAAACGCGAAGACCAAGAAAAAACAGTTGCTCCATAGACCTTTAACCAATAAAGAAAACTTTTGTCCTTAAATTCTTTGCTACTTATGAGTATGTCCTCAGAAAGTTTCAGAAACTTATGTTGCCAACGAATAAAAAATTTCTTTTCTCCCATTTTCTTTAACCAATTGCTAAAACGCCTTGGCCAAACAAAGATGGCAAAAAATATAAACAACGTTAGCAACATCATAAAAGAATAACCTATAAGAAAAACGTTTGTCTCAGAAAATCTTAGACCAAAGACAGAAAATTTGAAACTTGTAGCAAAAGCAACCTCTGAGCCTATAAGCAAAATAACCAAAGGAGTTATAAGAATATAAAACAATTCATCCATAAGAGTAGCCAACATAACTATTGCAGTACTTCTGCCCGCTCCTATGCCTTCTAATGGTATAATAAATAAAGCCACTGCCGAGCCACCTATGGACGTGGGAGTAACAGTAGAGGAAAATTCCCAAAGCATTATGATTTGAAAACATTTTTTCCAAGAGAGTTTTTTGTCCGACAACAAACGCAAACGCAACATATACATAAACTCTCTATTACATTCAAAAAGTATAGCAATAAAAATACATACAAAGGAATAGGAAGTAAAAAGAGAAGCAAGATTGGAAAACAAATCTTCGTTTTTGCTATATTCTCTTGCTATCATAAAGAAACCTACCCCCAAACCTATAAGCACAGGAATTATAATCTTGTAGAAACTAAATATTTTTAGAGGATTATCTGCTTTTGTTGTCATAGTTAATTATTTTTCCACCAAATATTGTACTGTTGTTCTGTTTTTTTGTTCTATAAGCAAGGTTTTATCTTTCAATATGTCCTCCATTGCCTCTTGATTATAATGTCTAAGGGTTATGAGTTGTAGGTTGGTATTGTATTTTACATTAAAATCTGTTTTCAAATCCTCCAATACCTTAGGCAAGATATTTACATTTTCATCAAAACAGACAGAAAAGGATATGGCAGAATTTTGCATAAGATTGACTTTTATATTATTCTTTGCCAAGACATTATATACCAATGCCATATTTCTTTCATCTATAAAAGAGAAATCCTTTGGAGAAATAGACAAAAGTATTTGATTGTCTTTAAAAATATAGTTGGTTACCTTAGGTTTTATCTCCTCTTGATTACAAATTACACTACCCTTTTCTTCGGGGTGAATAAAAGATTTAATGAATAAAGGTATATTTATGTTTTCCAAAGGTTTAATGGTCTTAGGGTGAATAATACTTGCTCCATAATAAGAAAGTTCTATTGCTTCTCTGTATGGCAAAGAAATTATCTTTGTAGTCTGTTTTATACGCTTAGGGTCAGCATTAAGCAGTCCCGGAACATCTTTCCAAATAGTAAGGCTTTCAGCCTTAACACAATGAGCCAAAATACTTGCAGAATAATCAGAGCCTTCTCTACCAAGTGTAGTACTTAGCCCTTCTTTTGTACCTCCAATAAACCCCTGTATTATTATGGTATCATAGGAGGAAATAAGTGGCAAAATCTTTGTTGCTACATTGTTTTTGGTTTCTTCCCACAAAACAGTAGCATTTCTATAATTATTATCCGTCCTTATTATGTCACAAGCAAAGAGTAATTTGTTTTTCACTCCCTCAAAATTAAGATAGTTGGAAATTATGGAAGTAGATATTTTTTCACCGAAAGAAACTATGCTGTCATACAAAAAATTATAGTCATTGGAATTTATATTGTTTAGTTGTGTCTTTATTTCCTCTATAATGTTATTAAGAATGTTGCTAACATTTGCAAACTGTTCTTTCTTGGGAAACAATTGCTTTAATAATTGGGTATGATATAGAGCGATTTCTTCTAACTTTGGGCTTAGTTTTTTTTCTTTGTACCAAAGATTTACAACCTCCTCCAAAGCATTGGTAGTTTTGCCCATAGCAGAAATAACCACAATACGTTTTTTGTTAGAAAGTTGTAGTATATGTTTTACATTTTCTACTGCCTTAGCACTATTAACAGAAGCACCTCCAAATTTTTCTACAAATATTTTACTCGTCATTTACAAAATTATCCTTTTCTAA
>JAUNWC010000169.1 GCA_030540495.1 Bacteroidota bacterium | reverse complement strand
TTTGGACTAAAAAAAATATTAGAATTAAATGCATATAAGATTTAGTATATTAGCATTTGTTTTGGTTGTTTTAGCGTCTTTTTGTGAGGTTAAAGCCCAGTATTCACAGAGTTCTCCTTATTCCAAATATGGCATAGGCTCTACAACTTCTTCTCCTAATCAATATATTTCTTCTATGGGAGGAGTGTCTCAAGCCTTTAGACGCAATAATTTGGTTAATATCCTTAACCCAGCCTCATATTCTGCCATAGATACCCAATCTTTTGTTTTTGATTTAGGTATGTCTATGACTTGGAGTAATATAAAAACAACGGATTATAGTTCAAATTCTTTTTTAGCATCCTTGAATAATATTTCACTTGCTTTTCCTTTAACCAAAAGTTTTAAACTCGCCATAAGCCTAACTCCCGTATCTGATATAAGTTATAGCGTTACGGATACCATAAAGGCTCAATTGGACACAGAGGACGAAAACTACATGCCTACTTATGCAAAAGGATTTGACGGTAGCGGAGGTTTGGATAAAGTAACACTTGGTTTGTCTTACCAACCTATGTTCAGCAAGTTTCTTTCTCAATTTGCCTTTGGAGTCAATGCCTCATACGTTTTTGGCAATATGTATAGAAGTAGTATATTGACTTTTGGCGGAGCAGAGGGTTATTTAAATTCTCGTGCAGAAAGAAATTACAATATTTCTGCCTTTGAATTTGACTTGGGTATGCAGTATTTTCAACCAATGAAAAACGGAGATATTTTTGGTTTTGGAGCCACAGTGGGACTTCCTAAAAAATATTCCTTTGACGAAGAATACTTTCGTTATACCTACATTAACGAAAACGAGGCAGCAACTTTGCAAGACACTGTTCTATACAAGAAATCCGATGGCAAAATAACCATGCCTTATAGCATTTCGGGAGGTTTGTCGTACGAAAGAGCAAACAAATTTTTCTTAGGAGCAGATGTGGTTTATACTAAATGGAGCAGATTTTCGTTTGTAGAGGACGCACAAGGCGAAATGAAAGACAACATAAAATTGGCTTTGGGTGGAGAGTTTATTCCTAATATATATGGCACTTATTTACAGAAATTTACATATAGAGCGGGAGTTAATTACGACAATGGATATATTTATATTAACGATGAAAGAATTTCAAAATTAGGTCTTAGTTTTGGTTTTTCCTTACCTATCAAAAGACTTGGTACTAATATAAATCTTTCTTTTGAGTATGGTAAATTAGGAACAACAAAACACGATTTGATACAAGAGAACTATTATAGCATAGGTTTGTCCATTACGGCAAAGGACAGATGGTTTGTAAAACGTAAATACAGATAATATTTAAACAATAAATAACTATAAAAGCAGATATGAAGAAATTAACTTTATTGATTGTGGCAATTGCTTTTCTTTGTTCAAACAATGTTTTTGCACAAAGATTTGGTGCTACAGAGGAAGACAGCGTTGAGTGTATAATGAACAACTCTCTTTATGTAGAGTACTACAAGGCAAAACAATGGAAAGATGCTTACGAGCCTTGGAAAAAAGTTTTGGAATTATGCCCTAAGTATCACAATAATACATACGTAAGAGGTAATACCATACTTGCTAATCTTTATACCACAGCGGCAACCAACGAGGAAAAGGAACAGTATTTCCAAGATATGCTTATGGCTTGTGACAAAAGAGCGGAAGCCTTTGGCGACAAGGCTAACAACATAGCAAGAAAGGCTCAAATATATGCTCAATACAAACCTCAAGAAACTACAACCATATACAACTTGTATAAACAAGCAGCAGAGGAAGGTGGAGCAAGTCTAGACCAACAATATTGTGTCCTTTATCTTCAAGCAACTATTTATTATCTTAGAGATATAAAGGCAAGCACCGAGCAAATGTCTGTTTTGTTTGATGTTTATGATTATGCATCAGAAACTATGGAAGCCTCTCTAATACAAACTTCCAACGATTTGGACTCTGTTACTCAAATCAACGACACCAAAAGCATGGAAAAATTGCAAAAAGAATTAGACAATACTCGTAGCAATATAGGTGCTTTGGAAACTTTGATAGAGCCTTTTGCTTCTTGTGAAAAGATAATTCCTATTTATGAAAATCGTTTCAACAACAATCCTAACGACCTTAGTTTGTTGAAGAAAATAACTACCAACCTTAGCCGTAAGGATTGTACCAATAGCGATTTGTTCTTTAAGGCGACAGAAAATCTTCACAAAATAGAACCTACTCCAAAGAGTGCTTATCTTATGGGACAAATGCTTTTGGGCAAAGAAGACTACACCAATGCGGCAAAATATTTAGAAGAAGCCGAAAACACTGCACCAGATATCTCTACCAAGTCAAAGGCTGCTTATCAATTGGCTATGGCTTTATACCGTTCAAAGAGTTATGCTGCCGCTCGTACAGCAGCAAGAAGAGCCTCTACTTATGACAAATCTCTTGCAGGCAAAACCACTCTTTTGGTTGCTAATATGTATTTGGCTACTCCAGGACAAAATGCCGCTTTTGCAGCATACGATGAAGCGGCTCGTGCAAAGGCTTTGGACCCTACTGTAACAGCCGATGCCAATAGAGTAATGAATGCTGCTCACGGACGTTTTCCTACCAAAGAAAATCTATTCTTTGAGGGCGGAAGTGCAGGAGGAAGTGTTTCTGTCGGAGGTTGGATAGGTGGCACTGCTACTGTAAGAACAAGATAATGAATCTATTAAAAACAACTAATAAACTAACACAAACATTATATTTTGGTATTTTGTTTGTGTTGGTTTTTGTTTTTTATTCTTGTGAAGAGAATTGGTTTGGCAAAAAAAATAAAAACTTTAATGACAAACCAACTCAAATAATGCATGATATTACTCTTTACAAAAGCGAAAACGGAAAAGTACAAGCAAATCTTACCTCTGTTTTGGTGGAGGCGTTTTCGGGCGATAGTGCAAGAACGGTTTTTCCTAAGGGGGTGAGAGTTGTTTTTTTTAACGATGATTTGACACAAAAAGCCTTGCTCACAGCCAACTACGCCATAGATTATCAAGGCTCGGATATTGTACATTTGCAAGACTCTGTCAGAATAATCAACTACAACAACAGCGATACCATGTATTGCAAAGACCTACATTGGGACAAAAAGGCAAAAATAGTCTATTCTCATAACCCTATTAGAAGATATACTGTTAATGGACAAGACTATGGAGATGGTATGACGGCTAACGAACTTTTTGATAGTGTAACTATTATAAATCCTCACGGCAAACAAACCATAGAAGACGAATAAAATTTTATGTTTGAAAGAACTTCTTTACTATTAGGTAATGATAATATAGAAAAACTTCGCCAAGCCTCAGTGCTTATTGCCGGTTTGGGCGGAGTGGGTGCATTCGCTGCCGAGTCTCTTTGCAGAGCAGGAATAGGTACCATGACAATAATAGACGGCGACAGCGTTTCAGAAAGTAATATAAATAGACAACTTTTGGCTCTTAATTCTACCTTAGGGCAAAGCAAAGCCTCTCTTATGGCCAAGCGATTGAGGGACATAAACCCTGAGGTAAAACTCAATGTTATAGACGAGTATATAAGAGACGAAAGGATGAAAGAAATATTGCAAAACTATGATAGCGATTGGGTTGTAGATGCAATAGACACTCTTTCTCCCAAACTTTATTTGCTTATACATTGTTTTCATTTGCAAAGAAAAGTTGTCTCCTCTATGGGAAGTGGAGGCAAATTAGACCCTTCTTTGATAAGAATTACAGATATTTCTCAAACTTATAACTGTCCTTTGGCTTTGCATATACGCAAACAATTACACAAAAAAGGTATCTATAACGGAATAACGGCTGTTTTCTCTCCCGAAAAAATAGACAAAAGCAAGACCAAAGAAGAACGCTCTGAAAACAAACGTACAACCGTTGGAACTATTTCTTATATGCCTGCTCTTTTTGGGCTCAATATTGCCTCTGTGGTAATAAGAGATATTATAGGTTTGCCGTTTCAAGAGAAAGTCAAAGACAACAAATACTATCAAAACAAAAAACAGGCTCAGCCTCTCTTATAAGTTGGAGCCTCAGTCTCCTCTTATAAGGCAAAGCCGGTTGATAGGTTGGGATAGGTTGGGATAAGTTAGCATAGGTTATAATAGGAGGGCAAAGCCGTTACTTTTTTGTCATACGCTTATGCGTTTCCTATAATAACCTATAACAACCTATCTTAACCTATAAGGAGGCTCTGCCTCCAACCTATGCTAACCTATTATAACCTATAAAAACCTACCAAAAAAACAAAAAAACCGAAAATATTTTAATTGCCAATTAAAACTCAAAATTGAGAAACTTTGCTTGATTATCAGCGAGTTAGCCTTTTTAAAAAGGGCTTTTTCGGGCTTTTTTACTGAAAAACAGCGATTTATGAGAATTTTTCTTGAAAATTTTTAAATTTTTCTTCGTTTCAGAAAAATGAATCTTGCTTTCG
>JAUNWC010000168.1 GCA_030540495.1 Bacteroidota bacterium | reverse complement strand
GGTTGAATCATATTCTCAGGTGCAAATATTGTATCCAATTGTTCTTTTGTAAGAATATTGTTTTCCAATGCTATTTCATAAACACCTTTGCCTGTTTTCTTTGCTATTTTAGCAATTCTTGTAGAATTTTTGTAACCAATATAAGGGTTCAATGCAGTAACTGTACCTATAGCCTTTGCTATAAAGTTTTTGCAGTTTTCTTCATCTGCCTCTATTCCGTCTATGCAAAGAGTTCTAAGAGTATTGAAACCATTTGTCAACAAGTTGATAGACTCAAACAAGCAATAAACAGCAACTGGCTCCATAACGTTAAGTTCCAATTGAGCGTTTTCGCTTGCAAGCATAACTGCAGTATCGTTACCAATTACTTTGTAGCAAAGTTGGTTCATAACCTCAGGTATAACAGGATTTACTTTGCCCGGCATGATAGAAGAGCCTGGTTGCATTTCTGGCAAGTGAATTTCTGCCAAACCACAACGAGGACCAGAACCCATCAAACGCAAGTCGTTGCAAATCTTTATTGCTCTAAGGGCTGTTCTCTTCAATTCAGAAGAAAGACCTACCAAAGCAGAAGTATCAGGAGTAGCCTCTATTAGATTTTCTGCCAAAGTAACATCCCAACCAGTAATATCTCTAAGAGCCTTAATACACAATTCAGAATATCCTGGTTCAGCACAAATACCTGTTCCTATTGCAGTAGCACCCATATTTACCTCAAGCAAATGATGTCTTACAGCCTCAATGTCCTTAGCCGCTTTTCTCATCATGGTTGCAAAAGCACCAAAACTTTGTCCTAAAGTCATAGGAACGCCGTCTTGCAATTGAGTTCTACCCATTTTAACGATGTTCTTAAACTCTTCAGCCTTTTTCTCTAAAGAAGCAGCACAGTCGTTGATGGCTTTTATCAATTTTTCTGTCTCTAAGTACAAACCAAAATGAAAACCTGTTGGATAAGCGTCATTAGTAGATTGAGAAGCATTAGAGTGGTCGTTAGGAGAACAATATTTGTATTCGCCTGGTTTGTGTCCCATTATTTGCAAAGCGCGGTTAGCAATAACCTCGTTAGCATTCATATTAACAGTAGTTCCTGCACCACCTTGTATCATATCGCTAAGGAAATATTGGTCAAGTTTGCCTTCTTTCATTTCCTCGCAAGCCTGTACCATAGCCTTAAATTGCTCGTCTGTCAATTTGCCTTGAGCGTGGTTAGCAATAGTTGCTCCGTGTTTGGTAATAGCAAAACCTTTGATAAAATTAGGGTAAGCGTTCATAGGAACACCAGAAATCTTAAAATTGTTGAATCCTCTAAGAGATTGAACTCCATACAATGCATCTACAGGCACATTAAGTTCGCCTATAAGGTCGCTTTCTTTTCTAAAATCTGTCATATTACGTAATAGATTTTTTTTAATTATACATTATTTAAATAACAAATCTTATAACTCTATTTTTTTTCTTTTATTGTATAAAATATTAAAAAAATATTTGGCATTGTTTTTGCGAATTATTTTAAAATATTTTGGTATAATGAAAAAACAAAGTAATTTTGCCTTTTAGAGTATAAAGAAATAATAACGCTAAACAAAATAACAAAAAAAATCATGGATATAAAACAGGCGTTTGCCGGTACGTTAGAATCCGGTGATATAATGATTAAGATTGAGCCAAACGAAAAAGAAGGTTTGGAAATAAATCTTGACAGCACCGTTGCCTACCAATTTGGTGAGCAAATAAAGAGTGTAATAACAGAAACTCTTAAAGAATTGAGCATCAATAGTGCTATTGTTACAGCCACAGACAAAGGAGCATTGGATTGCACCATACGTGCAAGAGTTACCGCTGCGGCTGTGCGTGCAACGGGCAAAGATGTTTGGCAAGATTAGTAAAAACAAAAATTAATCATTAAAAAAAGAAAAAGGGTTATAACAAAACCTTCTAAAAAACAGATAATTATGCAAAGGTTAAGAAGAACAATGATGTTTGTTCCGGGTAACAATCCTGCTATGATGTCAGATGCCTTTATCTATGGACCTGACTCTATTATGCTTGACTTGGAAGACTCGGTAACAATGGCAGAAAAAGATGCCGCAAGACTTTTGGTTCACAATGCATTAAAAACCATAGATTATGGCAATACGGAAATGGTTGTCAGAGTAAATCCACTAAACACTCCTTATGGCAAAAAAGACGTTGAGGCAGTGGTAAAAGCAGGAGTGGATGTTATCCGTATGCCAAAAACCGAAACAGCACAAGAGGTACAAGAACTTGAAGCCGAAATAGAAAAAGTAGAAAAAGAAATAGGTTGCTTGGGTAGAACTCAAATAATGGCAGCCATAGAAAGCACAAAAGGTATAATAAACGCATACGCCATAGCAACAGCTTCCAAACGTATGATGGGTATTGCCTTGGGTGCAGAGGACTATTGTGCTAATCTTAAAACTCAAAGAACTCCTTCTGGTGATGAACTTCTTTTGGCAAGGCAAACCATTGTTGTAGCAGCCCGAGCAGCAGGTATATATGCCTTAGATACAGTTTATTCTAATCTTAACGATATGGAAACATTCCGCAAGGAAGTAGAACTTATAAAACGTTTAGGATTTGATGGCAAGAGTATTATCAACCCTCGTCAGATAGAAATAATCAACGAGGTATTTACTCCAAACGAAAAAGAAATAGAAAAGGCTAAAACCATAGTTGCAGCAATAAAAGAGGCTGCCGCAAAGGGTTCTGGTGTTATAGCAGTAAATGGTAAGATGGTGGATAAACCTGTGGTTACAAGAGCAGAACATACAATAGAGTTGGCTTTGGCAGCAGGTGTAATTACAAAGGAGGACTTGTAATATGAGTACATTAAAAGAAAGAAAGGCTGACATAGAGGCTCTTGCCTCTAAAATGGGCAAGCAAGTATATAAACCTGCGCAAGCAAAGGTTACAACATTTAGAAAAGACTATCAAAAAGAGTCTGACAAATTAGTTTCCTTAGAAGAGGCTATAAAAAACAGTGGCTTAAAGGACGGAATGACTATAAGTTTTCACCACCATTTTCGTGGAGGAGATAAGGTTGTCAATATGGTTGTAGATAAGTTGGCTCAGATGGGATTTAAGAATCTTCGTCTTGCTGCCTCTTCTTTACAAGACGTGCACGAGCCTTTGATAGAGCATATAAAAAACGGCGTTATTACAAGCATCTCTACCTCTGGTCTTCGTGGCAAATTGGCAGATGCTATTTCTCGTGGTTTGATGTCTGAGCCTGTTGTTTTCCGCTCACATGGTGGTAGAGGTTCAGCAATCGTTAATGGAGACGAGCATATAAACGTTGCTTTTATAGGTGCGTCTTCTTCTGACCCTTTGGGCAATGCTTGTGGTTTTTCTCGAAGCGAGAACGCTAAAAGTATTTGTGGCTCTTTGGGTTATGCTATTCCTGATGCTCAAAATGCAGATAAAGTTGTAATACTAACGGACGACCTTGTTGCTTATCCAAATACTCCTGCCTCCATTTCAGAGAGTTACGTAGACTATGTTGTAGAGGTTGAGAGTGTGGGAGATTCTTCCAAAATAGCCTCAGGAGCAATACGCGATACCAAAAACCCAAGAGATATTCTTCTTGCAAAACAAGCCGCAAAGGTAATTATCAATGGAGGTTACTTCAAGGATGGTTTCTCTATTCAGACAGGCTCTGGCGGAGCGTCTTTGGCAGCAGTTAAGTACATAAGAGAGAGTATGATAGAAAAAGGTATAAAAGCCTCATACGCCCTTGGTGGTATTACTGCTCATATGGTTAAGATGTTTGAGGAAGGTTTGATAGAAAAACTTATAGACGTACAATCTTTTGACAAAGTTGCTGCCGAGTCTATAAGAGATAACGAAATGCACAAAGAGGCTTCTGCAAACGAATATGCATCAGCAGATGAAAAAGGTAGTGCTACTCACTATTTGGACATGGTAATTCTTTCTGCCTTAGAAGTTGATGTTAATTTTAATGTTAATGTTTTGGTAGGCTCTGATGGTATTATACGTGGAGCCATAGGAGGCCACCAAGACACAGCGGCAGATTCGGCTTTGTCTATCATAGTTTGTCCTTTGCTTAGAGGTAGAATACCTTGTGTTGTGGATGAAGTTACCACATTAATTACTCCGGGTTCAAGTGTGGATGTTATTGTTACAGAATATGGTATAGCCGTTAATCCTCGCCGTCCAGAGATAGCAGAGCGTTTGAAAAACGCAGGGCTTAATATTGTGGATATCCACGACTTGGCTTCCAAGGCAAAGAGTATTATAGGCTCTCCTGCACCTTTGCCTTTTGGAGACAAAGTTGTAGGAGTGGTTATGAACCGTGACGGCTCTGTCCTTGATGTTATCAAAAACATAGAAGCATAAAAATCAAATAGAAATAAGTAAATACGTTAGCCTCAGGTTATAGCCTGAGGCTGTTTTGTATAATAGGTTAGCATAGGTTGGAGCCGTTGGCTCTTTTTTATAAG
>JAUNWC010000167.1 GCA_030540495.1 Bacteroidota bacterium | reverse complement strand
GTGATTTATGATGGAATTACAAATTTTGTTGTAATTTTGTGCTGTGATTTGTGAAAAATAAAGTTATTAATAATTTAAAAAGTTTAAGAAAACGATGAAAAAGTTAGTCATTATGCTTGCGGTAGTGTTGTTTGCAGGTTCTGCATTTGCTCAAGAGGAAAGCAAGCCAAAGTGGGCACACATTGAAACTAATCATTTCTGGGATAACTGGGAAATAAGCGTTGGTGCTGGTGTGCAAACAGTTTTCAATATGCCAAATACCAAGGATGGTGTAGACCTTAATCCTGATAGTTGGAGTTCTTTTACCCCTGCTTTTGATGTTTATGTTAATAAGTGGATTACTCCTGTGGTTGGTATGAGATTAGGTTTTTCTGGTCTTAATACCAAATACTATTATAGACAAGTAGGCGTAGCAGAGAATGTTGAAAACGAAAACAATTATTATTTCATTCATGCTGATGCGTTGTTCAACCTAACAAACTGGATTTGTGGTTACAAGGCTGACAGATTTTTCAATGCTTCTGTTTTTGCTGGTGTAGCTTATGGTTCTTCTAAACTAAAGGATGCTGATGGCGCCAGAAACAAAGAATGGGCAGTTCCTGTTGGTATTCTTACCACTTACAGACTTTGTGATGCTTGGAGCCTTAACTTAGAAGCAAAAGACTTTATTGTAAGAGGACATTTCAACAATGAAGTTAATCCTCAGGCTAAATCCGATTTCACAAACCTTATGTCTATAACAGCAGGTGTTACTTATAGATTTGCTAACAAAACTTCTGAAAGTGCTGACAGACCTCGTAGAGGATTCTCTGCTTACACTCCAGTGGATTATTCTCAATGGGTAAAGAAAGCAGATTATAGCAACCTTGAAAGAGAAAAGAACGACTTGGCAGAAGAACTTAACAAGGCTAACGGATACAAAGACGAGTCAAGAAGATTGCAAAAACAAAACAATGAGTTGAGAGACGAATTGGCAAAAGCAAAAGCAAACGCTGGAGCAGGTGCTGAAATATCTGATACTCAATTGGGTATATTCTTCAAAATAGGTAGTACAGAAATTTCTGAGGCTAATAGTGAGAATATAACATTTATGGCTAACCTTATAAAGGCTAACAAAAACCAAAAATTCACTGTAACAGGTTATGCTGACAAAGAAACTGGTTCTGAGGCAAGAAACAACGTTCTTTCTCAAGAAAGAGCAGAGGCTGTTAGAGATGCTTTGGTTAAAGCCGGTGTTGATGAAAACCAAATCAATGTTGATTACAAAGGTTGCAAAACTGAGCCTTTCCCTGGTAAAGGTTATTTGAACAGAGTTGCTATCATCAACCAAAAGTAAGCCGATTTAAAAAAAGAAATAAATAATTTTTCAAAAAAGCAGGTACCCACTTTGGGTGCTTGCTTTTTTCTGTGCTTACTCTTTTTTATTGTCAAATAAATTGTATCTTTGCAACCTGTATGAATATTTCTCTTTACATAGCAAAAAGACTACTCAAACAAAAGGAGACCAATCTTACTCGCCCTATTGTCAGAATAGCACAAGTAAGCATTATGCTTTGTTTTGCTGTAATGATAGTTGCTATGGGTATATTGCAGGGGTTTAAGAAAGAGATTAGAAACAAGATTTCAGGCTTTTGTTCTCATGTACAAATAAAACCATACTCCACCAAATACGTAAAAAACAACGAGGCTACTACTTTTTACCTTTCCAAACAAGAAAAAGAAAACATAAAAAACATTGACGGAGTTGTTTCTCTTTGTCCTGTAGTTGTAAAGCCTGGCGTTTTGATAAACAAAAACAACTTTCAAGGAGTAGTTGTCAAGGGTATAAATTCGGAGTATGATAGTAGTTTTTTTGTTGATAACATACGGCAGGGGCATTTTCCTTTGCTCAACAAAGAATCAAAACAAGAAGTACTTCTCTCTCTTGCCATAAAAAACAAACTGAATTTAGAACTTAACGACAAGATAAAAATATATTTCTACACCAACGGCACATATAGGGCAAAGAATTTTTATATATCGGGCTTCTATGATACGGGGCTTGCGGATTATGACGAATTGATGCTTGTGTGTGATATGAGAGTTTTGCAAAATATTTTCTCCATAGACTTCAACAATTATTCTTACTATGAACTAAGATTCAAGGATTTCTCTCTTATAGACAAAAATTTGGAGCCTCTTTATTATTCCTTAGACAGAGACAAGAGCATAGATTCTGTTGTAGATTTGGAGCCAAATTTGTTTGCTTGGCTCAATCTTTTGGATAGTAATGTGGTTATAATACTTATTATTATGATAGTGGTTTGCATAGTGACTTTGTCCTCTATGGTGCTAATAATGATTTATGAAAAAAAATATCTTATAGGCATACTCAAAAGTTTTGGAGCAAACAACAAATTGATAATGAAAATATTTATATACAAAGTAGGGTATTTGACCTTGAAAGGAATGTTGTATGGTAATATTTTGGCAATAGGTTTGGAGTTGTTGCAAAAGAAGTTTCATCTTATAGCCTTAGACCAAGAGAGTTACTTCCTTAGCACCGTACCTGTGGATATCAATATTATTCATATCCTACTGATAAACATAGGAGTGTTTGCTATATGTATGGCAACCCTTGTTTTGCCTTGCAGAAGCATCAACAAACTAAGCCCAACAAAGAATATGAAATCTGAATAAGGGAGAATAACATTTTTTTGTTGTACCTTTGCACAGTAGTAAAGAATTTTGAAGAATATGAAAAAGTTTTTATTAACCTTTGTTTTATTAATGGTTGTGGGAAGTTTCTCACTTAATGCTCAACAATGGGGAGTGGGAGCAAGGTTTGGTTATTGGGACGGCTCTGCTTTTTCCATAGAAGCAAAAAAGTATAATCCCTCTTCCTCTATGGAATTTATCGGCACCTATTACGATAACAATAACTTAGAATTTACTTTTCTTTATCAGTGGAAAAGACGTTTTGCAGAAAACTTTGATTTCTATTTTGGTTATGGAGCCACTTTGGCAGACTACAACCACGACATAGGGCTTGCCTTTGATGGTGTATTTGGAGTAGAATATTTTATTCCTTATTCGCCCTTAACGGTTGCTGTGGATTGGATACCACAACTAAGACTTGTGCCGGAAACAAAATTTTATGGCAACTTGTCTTTTATCCTAAAATATACTTTCTAAGGTATATATGACTTCCAACAAACTAAAAATTATCAACGACCCGGTCTATGGTTTTATCAACATTCCAAGACAAGAGTTATATGACTATATACAAACTCCTTATGTTCAGCGTCTAAGACGAATAAAACAATTAGGTCTTAGCAATTTGGTTTATCCCGGAGCAGAACATACCCGTTTTTCTCATTCCATAGGAGCAATGCACCTTATGCAACAAGCCCTAAATGTATTAAAAAATAAGGGAGAAAATATTTCTGAGGAGGAAACTCTTGCCTCTTTGTTGGCTATTCTAATGCACGATACTGGACACTCTCCTTTTTCTCATTGTTTGGAAGATTTCTTTTTTGATGTTAGGCACGAGGAGATATCTTTGCAGTTTATGAAAGATTTGAAACTAAGCCCAATGGTTATTGATATTTTCTCTGACCAATATCCCAAAAGATTTCTCAAAGAGTTGGTTTCTTCTCAGGTAGATACAGATAGGTTAGATTATTTGACAAGAGATAGTTTCTTTACTGGCGTAAGCGAGGGCGTTATCGGCACAGAAAGAATTTTGAAAATGTTCTCGGTACATAATGACGAATTAGTAATAGACGAAAAAGGTATTTATTCCATAGAAAAGTTTATTATTTCTCGGCGTTTGATGTATTGGCAAGTCTATATGCACAAAACAGTAGTTGGGGCAGATTGTTTGTTGAAAAACATCCTCAAAAGAGCAAGGTTTCTTTCTCTTCAAAACGATTTGGTAAAATCACAATTTCATATAACCAAACATTTTCTTTATTTCTTAGAAAAAGGTCAAAGAACTTTGAAAGATAAAGAGGCTTTGGAACATTTCTTGCTTTTGGACGATTGCGATATATGGTCTTCCATCAAAGTTTGGTCTCAACATAGTGACAAAATACTTTCTTTTCTTTCACAAAGACTGATAAACAGAGAACTTGGACATTTGAGCATACAAGAAAACATTTTCCCACAAGAATACTTGCAAGACAAATACAAAGCCTTGCAAACAAAATATAAGAACAAATATTCCTTAGAAGAAGTAAAGGAATATTTCTCTGCCCACAACGAATTACACAATAGAGCCTATAGTTTTGACGACAGCAAAATAAATATACTCTATAAGAACGGAGAAATAAAAGAAATCTATGAAGCCTCCGACCAATTAGACAAAAACTTTCTTTCAAAATTTATAAAAAAATACTACTACTTTGAACTATAATTATAAGTTGGGATAAGTTATAATAGGTTAGTATAGGTTAAGATAGGAAAGACGTATAGGCGTATAATAAAAAGTAACTGCTTTGCGCCCTCTTATCTTAACTTATTTTAACTTATGCTAACCCATTACAACCTATGCTAACCTATGCTA
>JAUNWC010000166.1 GCA_030540495.1 Bacteroidota bacterium | reverse complement strand
TCCTCAAAAGTACTATCTTGAGCAAGAGTAAAATAAAGGAAGAAAGGAGAAAGAACAAAATTATCTGTTTGAACAGTATCTTCGTTAATCAAATGAGGTAATGCCGATAGTATAAAATCATTGGAGGCTTGAAAAAATTGTATCTCTTGCAAGGAAAAAATCTCTGCAGGTGTTTTCATCATTTTTTTTGCATCAATGGAAATTCCATAAAGTTGCTCTTTTTCTTTTTTGCAAGAACAAAAAAACAGCAAACACAGAGTTAGTATTGGAAAAATATACTTTATTTTCATTATTTTTTTGTCATATTCGTTAAAAATCATATAAATATAACGCATTTTTTGAAAAAAAAGTTTATTTTTGCAAAAAATAAATAGAATTAAGCGGAATATAGTTTATGGCGGATACAAAACAACAGGAATTTACTTTGGAGCAAGCCCTACAATATGCTCAAAAATATTGTGCAAGTTTGGAAAGATGTTCCAAAGATGTACGTTGCAAATTAAGAGAAAAAGGGTTAGAAGAAGAACAGGCAAAAAAGATTATTGCCAAATTAATTAAAACCGGTTATATCTCGGAGCAAAGGTATGCCGAGTTGTATGTAAAAAGCAAGATACACCAAAATCATTGGGGTAGAATAAAAATTAAGAATATGCTGACTTCTAAGCATATCCCTAAGAATTATATTCAAAAAGCCTTGCAGACCATTGACGAAACGGAATATAAAGAAATTCTTGAAATGCTTCTTTTGAGAAAAGTTAGCAATATGACTACCAAGGACGACTATCAGCGAAAATATCAACTAAAATATTATTTGTCTTCTCATGGCTTTGAGGATGAGTTGATAGAGGAGGCTTTTAAGAAAAACAATATATAAATTACTTACACAAAAAAATAATTTTTTTCAATTGCTTTTATTATGAGTTATAGAGAGTATAAGCAACTTAATCTTACTGAGATAGAAAAAGAAGTACAAGAAAAGTGGCAGAGAGAAGATACTTTTAATCAAAGCCTTAAGGAACGCGAGGGCAACAAACCTTTTATATTTTTTGAAGGTCCTCCTTCGGCAAATGGCAAGCCGGGAATACACCACGTAATGGCAAGAACGATTAAAGATATTTTTTGTAGATACAAAACTCTTAAAGGATACTATGTTAGTAGGAAGGCCGGTTGGGATACACATGGTTTGCCAGTGGAGTTGGGAGTGGAGAAAAACCTTGGAATAACCAAAGAGGATATTGGCAAAACCATAAGCGTGGCTCAATACAACGCAGAGTGTAGGAAAACAGTTTTGCAATTCAAAGATTTGTGGGACAAACTTACCGTGCAAATGGGCTATTGGGTAGATTTGAACGACCCTTATATTACCTTTAAGAACGAATATATAGAAACTCTTTGGTGGTTGTTGAGAGAAATTTATAACAAAGGTCTATTATACAAAGGCTATACCATTCAACCTTACTCTCCTGCAGCAGGAACAGGACTTTCTTCCCATGAGTTGAATATGCCGGGCTGTTACAGAGATGTAAAAGATACTACAATGGTTGCTCAATTCAAAATAAAAAACGAGCAATCAAAAGAAAATTCTATATTAAATCAATATGTTAAGGAATTGTCAAAGGCTTATTTCTTGGCTTGGACAACCACTCCTTGGACCTTACCAAGCAACACGGCTTTGGCAGTAGGTCCCAATATAGACTATGTAATAGTAGAAAGTTTCAATGCTTATTCAGGTGAGCCTATAACTGTTTTTCTTGCAAAAAATTTACTTTACACTCATTTTAAGAAAGAAAACGAGAATAAAGATTTTGCCTCTTATGATAAGGAAAGCAAGGAAATACCTTTTAGAGTATTGGCAGAATGCAAAGGCAAAGAACTTATCGGAATAGAATACGAGCAGTTGATACCTTGGGTAAAACCAATGGAAGAAGAGGGAGAGGCTTTTAGAGTAATAGGTGGTGACTATGTAACCACAGAGGATGGAACAGGTATAGTACATATTGCTCCTACCTTTGGAGCAGATGATGCTCGCGTGGCAAAATTGGCAAATATTGCTCCTTTGCATCTTGTGGATAAGAATGGCAAACCTCAGCCTATGGTGGATAAGACGGGTAAGTTTTTCTTGTTGGAAGAGTTGGATAGCGACTATGTCAATAAGTATATAAACAAAGACCTTTATAAAGAATATGCAGGTCGCTTTGTAAAAAATGCATACGATGACAATCTAACAGATAAAGACCCTTCTTTAGACGTAGATTTGTGCGTTATGCTAAAACAACAACACCTTGCCTTTAAAATAGAAAAACACACACACTCCTATCCTCATTGTTGGAGAACGGATAAACCTGTGTTATACTATCCTTTGGATTCTTGGTTTATAAAAACCACAGCAGTAAAAGACCGCCTAATAGAACTTAACAAGACCATAAATTGGAAACCTCAAGCCACAGGCTCAGGGCGTTTTGGCAATTGGTTGGAAAATCTTGTGGATTGGAATCTTTCTCGTTCAAGATATTGGGGAACTCCTTTGCCTATTTGGAGAACAGAGGATGGAAAAGAGGAAATATGTATCGGTTCGGTTAAGCAATTATCGGAAGAGATAGACAAGAGTATAAAGGCGGGATTTATGAAGGAAAACAAATATTCTTCCACAGACTATGATGCCTTTGATTTGCATCGTCCTTATATAGACGATGTTGTTCTTGTGTCCGAAAGTGGCAAACCAATGAAAAGAGAAACAGACTTGATAGATGTTTGGTTTGATTCGGGTGCTATGCCATATGCTCAGCGTCATTTTCCTTTTGAATGTACTAAGCAAGAGTTAGAAGAGAAGTATTTTCCTGCCGATTTCATAGCCGAGGGAGTAGACCAAACGCGTGGTTGGTTCTTTACCTTGCATACTATTGCAACTATGGTTTTTGATACTGTTTCCTTTAAAAATGTTGTTTCTAATGGTTTGGTTTTGGACAAAAATGGCAATAAAATGTCCAAACGTTTGGGTAATGCCGTAGACCCATTTGAAATGATGAACAAATATGGAGCAGATGCTACTCGTTGGTATATGATTTCAAACTCTCAACCTTGGGACAATCTTAAATTTGACCCTGAGGGTATAGATGAGGTAAGAAGAAAGTTATTTGGCACCCTTTATAATACATATTCTTTCTTTGCTCTTTATGCCAACATAGATGGATTTGCCTACAAAGAAGAAGATATTCCTATGGAAAAACGCCCTGAGATAGATAGGTGGATACTTTCCGAATTGAATACTTTGATAAAAAATGTAGATAAATCATTTGAAGAATACGAGCCAACAAGAGCGGCTCGTTTGATAAGCAACTTTGTTGATGAGTATTTGAGTAATTGGTATGTCCGTTTATGCAGAAGAAGATTTTGGAAAGGAGAGTATTCTGAGGATAAAATTTCAGCATACCAAACTCTTTATTCCTGTTTGGATGTTATAGCAAGATTGGGCTCTCCTATAGCACCATTCTTCTTTGAGAATATGTTTGTAAATCTAAATAATGTAACACATAGAGATAAGCATAATTCTGTACATCTTACTGATTTTCCTCAGGCAGATGTGAGTTTGATAGACTCTTGTCTTGAATCTCGTATGCAGATGGCTCAAAAGATTTGCTCCTTAGTGCTTTCTTTACGTAAGCGTCATAACTTAAAAGTTCGCCAACCGCTTTCTTCTATAATGATACCTTGTGATGAAAACACACAAAAAGAAATAGAAAAAGTAAGAAACCTTATTTTGTCTGAGGTAAATGTTAAGGAAATAAAATACCTTTCTTTGCAAAATGATGTGCTTTCCAAAAATATAAAGGCAAACTTTAAAACCTTAGGACCAAAATATGGTTCTTTGATGAAAAGCATTGCAAAACAAATCTCCGAGTTCTCTCAGCAAGATATAACAAAAATAGAAACAGAAGGTAAATATACTCTTAATATTGAGGGCAAAGAGATAGAGATAGCTGTAAATGATGTGGAAATAACCACCAAAGATATTGAAGGTTGGGTAGTTGCCACAGAAGGAATGCTAACCGTAGCCTTAGATGTTACTATTACACAAGATTTAAGGAAAGAGGCTATCGCAAGGGAATTGGTAAATAGAATACAGAATATAAGAAAGGATAATAACTTTGAGGTAACGGATAATATAACAGTTGAGTTGCAAGCAGATGAATTACTAAACTCTTCTTGTGAGCAATACAAAGATTATATTTGCAACGAAACCCTAACAAAAGACCTAAGGTTAAATTCTATCATCAACGACCCAACGGCAATTTTGGATATCATAGAAGGAAAACCGATAGCCATAAGGGTAACAAAATATTAGAAATTAGAAAAAGGCTCTTTAAATTCCAATAAGGAGCCTTTTTTTAACTATCTCCATTATTTTCTACAAAATACTCACTTTTGGGTATTAATTTTTACAGAAAAATAACAAATATAATTATACACTAATAAAAAATGAAAGATAACAATGCTTTATTGATGGCTATTTTAATAAACACGGTGGTATTTATTACATGTAATAATAAGAAAAACATACAGTTACATCTCACAAAAAGAGTAGTGAAGAATA
>JAUNWC010000165.1 GCA_030540495.1 Bacteroidota bacterium | reverse complement strand
TTGAGCCAAAAGAAGTTCCATCATCTTTATAGCAGAATCAGAAACAACAGTTCCAGGTCCAAATACGGCAGCAACGCCAGCATCATATAAGAATTGATAATCTTGTGGAGGAATAACACCGCCAGCGGTTACTATAATATCTTCTCTACCAAGTTTTTTCAACTCTTCTATAACCTGAGGAATAAGAGTTTTGTGTCCGGCAGCCAAAGAAGAAACTCCAAGAATATGAACATCATTTTCAACGGCTTGTTTTGCACACTCGGCAGGAGTTTGGAATAATGGCCCCATATCCACATCAAAGCCTATATCTGCATATCCTGTTGCAACAACCTTTGCTCCTCTGTCGTGTCCGTCTTGTCCCATTTTTGCAACCATTACTCTTGGCCTTCTACCTTCAAGTTTCTCAAACTCTTTTACCATCTCTTGTGCTTTCTTAAATTTAGCACTATCTTTTGTTGCTTGACTATACACGCCTGAAATCAAATTTATTTTTGCTTTATATCTTCCAAAATATTTTTCACATGCATCGGAAATTTCTCCTAAGGAAGCACGTTTTCTTGCACAATCTATAGACATTTCCAATAAATTACCTTCGCCTGTTTCGGCTACTTTGGACAACTTACGCAAAGCCTCTTGCACATCCTCTTCGTTTCTTTCTGCTCTTAGTTTCTGAAGTCTCTTTATCTGTGCCTCTCTAACAGCAGTGTTGTCTATTTCCAAAGTATCAATAGGTGCCTCGTGAGCAAGTCTATACTTATTAACTCCAAGTATTGTATCTATTCCTGCGTCTATTCTTGCTTGTTTTCTCGCAGAAGATTCCTCTATACGCATTTTTGGAATACCACTTTCTATTGCGGAAGCCATACCTCCAAGTTTTTCAATCTCTTGTATGTGTTCCCAAGCCTTATGAGCAATTTCGTGTGTTAGGCTCTCTACATAGTAACTGCCTGCCCAAGGATCGAGACTTCTGCAAATATTTGTCTCTTCCTGTAAATATATTTGAGTATTTCTTGCTATACGAGCAGAAAAATCAGTAGGCAAGGCAATGGCCTCATCTAATGCATTTGTATGCAAAGACTGAGTATGTCCTAAGGCTGCTCCCATTGCTTCTATACAAGTACGAGCAACATTGTTGAATGGGTCTTGCTCTGTTAGGGACCAACCCGAAGTCTGAGAGTGTGTTCTAAGAGCCAAAGACTTAGGATTTTCAGGGTTGAATTGATTAACAATTTTTGCCCATAGCATACGAGCAGCACGCATTTTTGCAATTTCCATAAAATGATTCATACCTACTCCCCAGAAGAAAGACAAACGAGGAGCAAATTGGTCAACGGTCATTCCTGCATTTATACCTGCCCTTAGATATTCCAAACCATCTGCAAGTGTATAAGCCATTTCTATATCTGCCGTTGCTCCAGCCTCTTGCATATGGTAACCGGAAATAGAAATGGAGTTAAACTTAGGCATATTTTTGGAAGTATATTCAAAAATATCGGCAATAATTTTCATAGAAGGTTTTGGCGGGTAAATATAAGTATTTCTCACCATAAACTCTTTAAGAATATCGTTCTGAATAGTGCCGGCAAGTTGGTCTTGTTTTACTCCTTGTTCCTCAGCGGCTATTATATAAAAAGCCAAAACGGGCAAAACCGCTCCATTCATAGTCATAGAAACAGACATTTTGCCTAAGTCTATTTGGTTGAACAATATTTTCATATCCAAAATACTATCAACTGCAACACCAGCCTTGCCCACGTCACCTACAACTCTTGGGTGGTCGGAGTCGTAACCTCTGTGAGTAGGAAGGTCAAAAGCCACAGAAAGCCCCTTTTGTCCTGCTGCTATATTTCTACGATAAAAAGCGTTACTTTCCTCTGCGGTAGAAAAACCTGCATATTGTCTAATAGTCCAAGGACGCATAACGTACATAGTGCTGTATGGTCCTCTAAGATAAGGTGCAACTCCTGCCGCATAGTTCAAGTGTTCCATACCCAATAAATCCTCAGTGGCATAAACAGGTTTTACGGGTATTTGTTCTGGAGTTATCCAATTTTTTTCATTATGGACTTCTTTCTCCCACGTCTTAAAATCTTCGTGCGAGTTTGCTTTTTTAAAATCCACTTTGCTAAAATCCGGTCTCATATTTACAAGATATTTATTTGTAATTCTCTACTTTACTTTATTATGAATATGCAAAAGTAAATAAAATTTTGTATTTAGCAATTTTTTATCAATTATCTTTTACAATGTTTTTTATACTTTGGCATAAGTTAGCATAGATTGTTGGCTTAGTCTCTTTTTTACAAATTAGCATAGATTTGTATAAGTTAGAAATATTGGGAAGTTTTCTTTTAAGGAGTTTTTCCAAAAATTATTCTCTATATTTTTTCTCTCATACTTTTACTATGTTTATAAAGCGGTTTCTGACATTTTGTCAGTAGTATTTTTTATTGGCATATAATTTGAAACAAAGCAAACGTCAAATTTTTGAAATATATAAATAAAAACATATAAACGATGAAAAAGATAAACATAAAGCCATTATCAGACAGAGTTTTGGTAAAACCTGCAGAGGCAGAGGAAAAAACATCTACAGGAATAATTATTCCCGATACAGCAAAAGAAAAACCTATGGAAGGTGAAGTTATTGCAGTAGGTCCTGGCAAAAAAGATGAACCTATGACAGTAAAAGCAGGTGATAAGGTATTGTATGGTAAATATTCCGGCACGGAAATAAACCTTGGGGAAGAAAAATACCTTATTATGAGAGAAAGTGATATTTATGCAATTATCTAAAAATTAGGAGGAAAAAACGATGGCAAAAGAAATAAAATTCAACACAGAGGCAAGAGAACAATTGCGTCAAGGAGTTAATGCATTGGCTGATGCAGTAAAAGTTACCTTAGGACCAAAAGGAAGAAACGTAATCATAGACAAAAAATTTGGAGCACCTCATATAACAAAAGACGGTGTTAGTGTTGCTAAGGAAATAGACCTTGAGGACAATATAGAAAACATGGGAGCACAATTAGTAAAAGAAGTTGCTTCTAAGACTGGAGACCAAGCAGGAGACGGTACAACAACGGCTACTGTTTTGGCTCAGGCAATAGTAAATACAGGATTGAAAAACGTTGCCGCTGGTGCTAATCCTATGGATTTGAAGCGCGGTATAGATAAGGCGGTTTCTGTAGTTGTAGCGGATTTGAAAAAACGTTCTCGTCAAATAGGTTCAGCACAAGAAAAAATAGAACAAGTAGCAACCATTTCTGCAAACAATGATTCTGCAATAGGTTCTATGATTGCTGAGGCTATGAAACAAGTTAAGAAAGAAGGCGTTATAACCATAGAAGAGGCAAAAGGCTTAGACACAACAGTTAAGGTTGTAGAAGGTATGCAGTTTGACCGCGGTTATCTTTCTCCATACTTTGTTACTGATACAGAAAAAATGGAGACAACTTATGATAGTCCTTTCATACTTATATATGACAAGAAAATCTCTAATATGAAAGAGTTTCTTCCTATCTTGGAAAAGGTTGTTCAAACCGGAAAGGCTTTGCTTATCATAGCAGAGGATATCGACGGAGAGGCTCTTGCAACATTGGTTGTCAATCGTTTGAGAGGTTCTTTGAAAATAGTTGCTGTTAAGGCTCCGGGCTTTGGCGATAGAAGAAAAGAAATGTTGGAGGATATTGCTATTCTTACAGGTGGAACGGTTATTTCTGAGGAAAAAGGCTATAAGTTAGAGGATGCTTCTTTGGATATGCTTGGTTCTTGTGCAAAAATAACTGTAGATAAAGACAATACAACCATAGTTTCTGGTGCAGGCAAAAAAGATGCTATCAAAGCAAGAGTTGCTCAAATCAAAGCACAGATAGAGAAAACAACTTCTGATTACGACCGCGAAAAACTACAAGAAAGATTGGCTAAACTTGCCGGAGGTGTTGCTGTTATCTATGTTGGTGCTGCTTCTGAGGTAGAAATGAAAGAGAAGAAAGACCGTTTTGACGATGCATTGCATGCAACAAGAGCGGCTTTGGAAGAAGGTATAATACCTGGAGGTGGTGTTGCTTATATAAGAGCAATAGACGCTTTGAAAAATGTTAAGGGAGAAAACGAAGACGAAAACACAGGTATTCAAATAGTAAGACGTGCTTTGGAAGAGCCTTTGCGCCAAATAGTAGAAAACGCAGGTTTGGAAGGTAGTGTTGTGGTAAATAAAGTAAGAGAATTGAAGGGAGATGAGGGATACAATGCTCGCTCCGATAAATACGAAGATTTGCATAAAGCCGGAGTTATAGACCCTACAAAAGTCGCAAGAGTTGCTTTGGAAAATGCTGCTTCTATTGCAAGTATGATACTTACTACGGAATGTGTTCTTAGTGAAATAAAAGAACCTACTCCTGCCGCTCCTGCTATGCCACAAGGTGGAATGGGCGGAATGTATTAATAGTTAAAAAAATATTAAATAAAAATAAATATGCTAACGGGCGGGAGATTTTCCTAAAAGGAAAATCTCCCGCCTAACTTATAGGCATAGGCTGTTTTATAGGTTAAGATAGGTTGGAGGCGGAGCCTCATTTATAGGTTATTATA
>JAUNWC010000164.1 GCA_030540495.1 Bacteroidota bacterium | reverse complement strand
AAAAATAAGAGAAAATAAGGAAGGTGTATTTCTTTTTACAAAGTTACGAAGAAAATCTGACCTGTGCAAGCATTTGCAAAAATTTTTTTTCTAACTGATTGATTTTCAGTAAACCGATTTTCTGTTTTTTGGTGGTTTTTTCGTAGGTTATTTTAGGTTGGAGCCTTTGGCTCCTATAAGTTGGGACAAGTTTTTGTAGGTTAGCATAGGTTGGAGCCTTTGGCTCCTATAAGTTAGCATAGGTTGTTATAGGAGGGCAAAGTCGTTACTTTTTGTAATACGCTTAAGCGTCTTATAAAACAGGCTGTGCCTGTACGCTTATAAAGTCTCCTATAATAACCTATACTAACCTACAACAACCTATCCCAACCTATTAAGAGCCAGAGGCTCCAACTTATGCAAACTTATCACAACCTATAATCCAATCCAAAAGAAAGTTTTTTTTATTTGATAAGGGTTATAATTTCTTCTATGCTAAGATTTTCGCCTGCTATATTGCCTTCTTTGTCTAAAAGCATAGTATAAGGCAAGGCTTTTATGTTGTAAAGTTTTACTATAACAGAGTTCCAACGTTTTAAGTCAGAAACATTTTCCCAACGTAAGCCGTCTGTTTTGATGGCTTGTTTCCATGCGTAATCATTATCGTCCAAAGAAATGGAAAGAATATTGAATTTATTACGCTTGGTAGAGTTATAAAGCCTTAGGTAATCTATATTGTTTTTGCGAGAATTGTTATCCCACGATGCCCAGAAAACAAGCAATGTATAGTCACTTTTCTTTATGTAAGAATACAAAGAGAGTAATTTCTTATTAGTGTTTTCCAAAGAAAAATCTTTTGCTTTGTTGTATTGACTATTGTTATAATTTTTTGTCTCAGAATCTATTAACTCCTTCAAAAGATGATACTGAAACATAGTAGTTGCTTTGCCATTTAAGGAGGCAAAAGCCTTTCTTATATCTTCATCACTCATATAAGGGTAAAGGTAATTGCTAAGAATAAAAGGAGAGTAAATACTGTTTGGATTTTCCAAAACATAGTTAGACAAACATTGCATAGGGTTTTTGTTCCTATTGCAATTGTTGGATATACGTTGAAATTCATCTTGAGCAACTGAGCCAGAGATATTTATATTTTCCAAATCTTTTTTGTTGCCCGTTATCTTTATATTGTCATTGCCCATAAAGAAAGATATACTTCCATCCTTTATAGGCAAGTCTATCATAGCCATACAAACTCTTTCCACACTACCCTCAAAAGCAAAATTGCTATTATTGATTCTTCTTTCAACAACTTCTTTTTCTCCGTCTTTTTTCAATAGAGTTAGTTTAACTATTCCTTCTTTTACGCCCTCTATATTGCCCGCTATACTATATTTGTCGCTGTCCAATAGGTTAGAAAGTTTGTCTGCCAAATCCATGTTACTTATGTTCCTCGCTACTATTTTTCCCTCTTTGGATACAAGAAAATTATCAGGTAAAGACTTTATCATATAGTCTTTTACTGGTTGGGAATCCCACATTTTGAAATCGCAAACATTTATCCATTTTATACCCTCGTTTTTAACCACATTGGAAAGCAAATTTTTGTTGTTGTCCAAACTAACGGCATAGATTTCAAAACCTTTGTCCTTGTAATTATTGTATATGTTTTTTCGTTCTTGCAAGTTGTCAATATATTCTTTAGACCATGTTGCCCAAAAGTCTATTAACACATATTTATTTTTGCTTAAAAGTGCTTGCAGATTAGTCTGTTTATTATTTAAATCTTTGAGAGTTATGTTTGGCAGTTTATTGGAATTTTCCAACTGCTCCAAATCTGAGTTTCTTTTCCTTAGATGTTTGTAGTAGTAGCCCGAAGTGGCATTACCTTTCAGTGTATTAAGGCATCTGTCCAACTGCTCAAACGACCAACGAAAAGATAAATAATTGGCAATAATATCGCAAGTAAAAATATCCTCAGGATTGTTTATTGTCCAATTTTCCAACCTTGATAAATAAACTTCATTGTCTTCTTTGCCCTGTGGCATAACTATGGAATACCACCTAAGTGTTTGTGGAGCGTTTTTGAACTCGGGTACATCGGTTTTTTTGTTTATTTTCATTGTCATAGCAAGATTTGGTTCCAAATAAACTCTATAAGTTTTCTTGCCATTAATGGTTAGTAAAGCCGGCATAACCTCAGTAACATTGCCTCTAAAAACAAATTTGCCTTTTTTGTCCAATAGAGTAGAATCTAATTTTTCGTTACCATCGGGCAAATAAGTTCTAAGTGTTGCATAGCCTGTGCCTTTCTTTACTTGTCCTTCTATGGTATAACCCTTGCTTGTCATTACGTATTGCTGAGCATAACCACAAAAAACAATAAAAACCAATGTTATTAAAGATATTATTTTTTTCATCTTTATATACTTTTATCCAAATATTTCACGTCTTATTTCTCTGTCATTATCTCTTTGTCGTATAGTATCCCTTTTGTCATAGGAATGCTTACCTTTGGCAAGAGCAATCTTTAACTTGCACCATCCTCTTTCGTCTATATAAAGAAGAGTTGGTACTATGGTATATCCCTTTTCTTTACTTTTTGCCTCCAATTTGCGAAGTTCTTTTCTATTCAAAAGGAGTTTTCTATCCCTCTTTGATTCAAATTTTCCAAATGAAGAAAATCTATATTCTGCTATATGCATTTGCATAACCCATAATTCTCCATTAAGAAAAACGCAATAAGCATCGCTAAGATTGGCCTTGCCGGCTCGTATGCTTTTTATCTCACTACCACAAAGGACAATTCCGGCTGTATATTCTTGCATAAGAAAATAAAGAAAAGAGGCTTTCTTATTTCTTATCTCTATAATATGTTTCTCTTGACTTGGTTTCATATACTAAGGTGCAAAGATACAATATTTTTTTTATTACAAATAATAAGTCTTTAAATTTACGCCCCTTGACTTATTTTGGCATAATTGACAAGTGAGGTATAGTATCCGTTTTTTTCTAACAATTCTTTATGTGTGCCACTTTCTACTATTCTTCCATTGTCCATAACTATTATTTTGTCTGCATCGGTTATGGTGGAGAGCCTATGGGCTATGCTTATTATTGTGCGATTTTGCATAGCATTTTTTATGGCAGAAGAAACTTTTCGTTCGTTTTCTGTGTCCATAGCCGAAGTAGCCTCGTCCAAAAATAGTATTTGAGGATTGCGCAATAAAGTTCTTGCTATGCAGATTCTTTGCCTTTGCCCACCCGAGAGCGTTGTGCCGTTGTCTCCTATGTTGGTTTGGTATTTTTCAGGTAAAGATTCTATAAATTCATCTATATTTGCCAAACGAGCGGCTTGTTTTACTTCTTCCATATCAATATTTTGCATACCAAAAACAATGTTGTTATATATACTATCATTAAAAAGTATGGAATTTTGTGTTACCAAACCTATGTGTTTTCTAAGAGAATTTATGTTAAAATCTCTTATATCTATGCCGTCAATCAATATTGCTCCTTTGGTAACATCGGCAAATCTTGGCAAAAGGTCAAAAATAGTAGTCTTGCCTGCTCCTGAGGCTCCCACTATGGCAACTTTCTCACCTTTGTTTATGGAGAAGTTTATATCGTTTAGACTAAAAACATTATTGTCCTCGTATTCAAATCCAACGTTCTTAAATTCTATCTTTTCTTTGAAATCTTGCATTACGATGGCATCTGGCTTTTGCTCTATCTTTTCCTCTGCGTCAAGTATTTCATAGATTCTTTTTGCGGCTGCTTCGCCTCTTTTGAAATTATAATAGGCTGTTATCAACTCTTTTATAGGAGAAATTATTTGCGAAAAAACAACCGTAAATGCTATCAAAGAGGCAGCATCCATTTGTCCTTTGAGTACAAACAAACCTCCTGCAATAATAACTAAGGAAAGGATAATCATAGAGAAAGACTCTGAAAGTGGAGAAGCCAAAGAGTTTTTGGCAACTACTTTGTTGCTATTCTTTTGATATAGTTTGGAGTGTTGGTTAAAGCGTTGTTGCATAACCTTTTCGGCTCTCAGTCCCTTAATAGTCTTTATGGTAGAAATAGCCTCTTCTGAAAAAGACAATAAGTCGGCTGCTTTGCGTTGCGTTTTAAGACTATCTTTATTTAAAAGAGTGGATATTTTTCTAATAAAATACATTGGCAAAGGCAAGATAACCAACACCAACAACATAAATTGCCAATTGGTTAGAAATAAAGCAAGAGCAAAGATTATGATTTTCAAAGGGTCTTTTACTACCATTTGCAAACTTGTTGCCGCTGTCCATTCCACTATACTACAATCTGAGGTAAGCCTTGAAACTACATCCCCTCGTCTTATACCCGAAAAATAAGCGATGGGAAGATTGGTAAGTTTTTTGTATATATCTATTCTCAAATCGTTGAGTATTCCGTTGCGAATAGGCACTACAAAAAAGAGTCCTAAATATCTGAAAACATTGGACAAAAAAGTAAAAACAGTAAATAGCATACAGATATACAACAGACAAGTAAAAAATCCCTGACTTTCTTTATAATAGTTAAGATAATAGGAAACAATTCCCATGATAGCATCCTTTGATAACGAAAATTCGGGCAAA
>JAUNWC010000163.1 GCA_030540495.1 Bacteroidota bacterium | reverse complement strand
AGAAAATCTATCTGACAAAAAAGAGAAAAAAGAAAGAATAAACGAAGAAGCAAAAATGAATGAAACTTTAAGTAAAATGGGTATTACTTATTTTGGTAAAAAAGATATTGACAATGAACTTAATAAACTTAACTAATCACCCTTATAGTCTTTGGAGTGAGGAGCAAAAAGAGTGTGCAGAAAAAGGATTTGGAAAAGTTGTAGATTATCCTTTTCCTAATGTGGAGCCAATGAAAAGCGAAAAGGATATTTCCTTTTTGGCAGATAATATTTTTGAGGACGTTATCAACAAATTTGGGAAAAGCATTGCGGTACATATTATGGGAGAATTTACTCTTTGCTTTGCTCTTATAAAAAGATTTCAAAAGGAAGGTATTATTTGCGTTGCTTCTTGTACGGAAAGAAATGTAACAATAAACAACAAGGGAGAAAAGATAACAAGATTTGAATTTAAAAAATTTAGACAATATGAGTAATTTAAAAGATATAAAACTAACCGAAAGCCAACAAAGTGTATTAGACAAAATAAAAACTTTTATTGAGAGCAAAGATAGAGTTTTTATTCTTAAAGGTTATGCCGGTACAGGTAAAACAACTTTGATGAGGTTTTTGATAGAATATCTTAAAGAAAAAAATAAGTCCTACAAATTGCTGACTCCAACAGGCAGAGCGGCCAAAATACTTGCTAATTATACGGGAAGTACTGCAAACACCATTCACTCTTTGATATATAGGTATCAATCTTTTAATAGAGATATAGAAAACATTGACGATATATACTCAAAGGATAGTGAAACAAAACAATTAACACTAAATTTTGCACCATTGAGAAGACAAGAAGTAGAATTGCGAGAGGCACAAAAAAGAGGTCGTTATGACAAAAAGCCCACTATAAAAGAAGTAATTTATATTATAGACGAGGCTTCTATGGTTTCAGATTTTGCTTCTAAAAAAGTGGTTCAAGCACAATTTGGTTCGGGACGTCTATTGTTAGAAACGTTTTATTACGATACTTTGCCCGCTTCTAAGTTTATATTTGTCGGCGACCCTTGTCAGTTACCTCCAATAATGGCTTCTTTCTCCCCTGCTTTGGACAATGCTTATATAAAAGGAAAATTTAATTACTCTTCGCAAGAAACTCAACTCACCCAAATAATGCGACAAAAAGACGATAACACCATAATACAAGCCGCTACAAGCATAAGAAAACTTTGGGAAAATGCGCCAGTAAATCAGATGGAGTATGGAAAAAACAGGGTCTGGGGCTTTTTGCCAATAAAAAAATACAAAGATATAAACCTTATGCCTAACCTTGAAAGTATGGAAGAGAGTTATTTGCAAGATGTTAAACAAAATGGTTATAATCATTCTATTTTTATTTGTCGTAGCAATAAAGATTGTGCTTTGGTATCTCAAAGAATCAGACAACAATTGGGTTTTAAGAAAACAATAGAAGAGGGAGATATTCTTATGGTTGTACAAAATCAATATACAACTGGCTTGATGAATGGCGATATGGTGGAAGTTGTGGGAGTGGAAAGCGGACAAATTCATACTCCTTATAACAAATATCAGACTCATATGTCTTTTAAGAGAGTAACGGTTAGAGAACTTTTTACTCAAAAGGAAAGTACAACACTTTTGATAGAAGAAACACTTACCACACCAACCAATAATCTAAATTCTGACCAACAAACCTCGCTTTTCGTAGATTTTATTACAAGAATGAAAAAAGAGGGCATAACTGAAAAGAAACAGTCAGAAAGATTCAAAAATAATTTGTACAATGACCCTTATCTTAATGCTTTGCGTTGCTCTTATGGTTATGCTGTTACTTGCCATAAGGCACAAGGAGGAGAATGGAACAATGTGTATATTCATTTTGGAGCAAGAAATTTAACTCTTAATCCAACGAAGTCTACATATCAATGGGTATATACCGCCCTAACTCGTGCCAAAGAAAAAGTTTTTATGGTTAATGATTTTTATATCAAATAACTATGGAATTGGTCATAAATACTTTTGGCTCTTCTTTGAGTAGAGACAATAATTCCTTTGTTGTCTCTACCAAAGAAGGCAAACAAGCAATACCCTCTGAGAGTGTTTCTTCCATACAAATAAACAAAGGCATATCCGTTACAAGCGATGCTATTATGTTGGCAATAGAGAAAGAAATTGAAATATTCTTTAACGACAAGACTGGCACACCTATGGGCAGAATATGGAGTCCCAAATACGGCTCCATTTCCACCATTCGCAAAGGACAAATCAATTTCACTTTCTCTCACTCTGCCTTGCAATGGATAAAAGAAGTTATTTGCACCAAGATAGAAAACCAACAAGCCCTTATTCTTATGCTACAAACAGAGGACAAAGTGCAAAAGCGCAACTCCCAAAAAGCCATTTCTCGCTTAGAAGATTACAAAACAAAAATCTTTCACTTAGAAGGCGAGATTGTTTCCGATGTTGCCCCTTCTTTAAGAGGTTGGGAAGGTGTGGCAAGCAAAATTTATTTTGAAGCCCTTAATTCTGTTCTACCCTTAGATTTAAGATTTGCCAACAGAAGTCAAAGACCTGCTATGGATATTGTTAATGCCTTTCTTAATTATGGCTATGGAATATTATATGGTAAGGTGGAGAGCGCTTTGATTAAGGCAGGAATAGACCCATACGTCGGAGTCCTACATAGAGACGACTACAACAGACCCGTACTTGTCTATGATGTTATAGAACTTTATAGAGTTTGGGTAGATTATGTAGTTTATAATATTGCTTGTCAAGAGGTTATTACCGATGAATATTACTCTATTAAAGAAGACGGCTCCTATTGGTTGGAAAACTTAGGCAGAAGAGTTCTAATACAATCCTTAAATGACTATTTGGAAGACGTGGTTATGATAGATGGTTTGCAACGCTCTCGTGTTACACAAATACAACTCTATGCTCAACGTTTGGCTCAGAAATTAAAGGATTTTAAATAAAACGAGATATGTTATCAGCTGGCAAAAATATTCAATCCTCATCGGACAAATTACAAAAGGTAAGCATAGATTACCTATATCATAGCATCAAAAATCCTAAGCCCGAAATCATTGCTAAGATAAAACAACTTAGAATCATAAGAGATTTGGACAGCAAACGATATTCCTATCTTAAAAGGCAACTGCCTTATATTGTTTGCGGAGCATTTTCTCCTCCATTCAGACGTTTGGAAAACTTTGTATATATAGAGCATTTTATCATAGACTTAGACCATTTGTCCGAAAAGGGAATATCTCCAATTGAACTTAAAGAAAAACTCAAAAAAGACCCTCGCTTAGTACTTATGTTTCTTTCGCCCGGAGAGGATGGTCTTAAACTTCTCTACAACCTAAAAGAGCGTTGTAGAGATGCAGGTATCTACTCTTTGTTTTATCGCAAATTTGTAAATTCTTTGGCTCTTGAGTACAATTTACAACAAGTGGTAGATAAAGTAACAAGCGATGCAAGTCGTGCTTGTTTTATCAGTATGGACGATGAGGTTTATTATAACCCACAAGCAGAGGGAGTAAATTTGGAAGATTTTCTGAATTTGGAGGATACCTTTGCTCTCTTCGAAGAAAACAAACAAGAGAATAGGCAAAGAAAACAAGAGCAACAAATAGAAAAACAAGAAAACAAACTACCAAAAGACCCAGACAACGACACCCTATCGCAAATAAAACAAGTCTTAGGAGCAAAAACAAGAATAAAAAAAGAAAAAAACGTTTTCGTTCCCGAACAACTCAACGAAATAATAACAGGCTTAAAAGAATATATTGAGCAAAATAATATTGTTGTTTATGAGATAATTAACATACAATATGCAAAGAAAATTCGTTGCCGTTTGTCCAATCAAAAAGGAGAAATCAATTTGTTCTATGGCAAAAAAGGTTTTTCCATTGTGCAATCGCCCTCTTGTGGAACTTCTGCCGAATTTAACGAAGTATTAGCACAAATTATAGAATTTTATTTGGAAGAAAATACTTAAAAACACCTATGCCAAGAAAAAAATATTCTGATTTGCCTTTTGCCCAAGCGGTTAAGATTGTTAAGCAAGCAACCTTACAGGAGGCTAAACCCCTGCAACACAAACCTATAAAAGATTTTGAAAACATAGAATCTTTGCAACAAAGGGTGGATAAGATATTAGGAATAATCAACGATAAAAAGAGAAAAAATACCAATATGTTGTTTTTTGTTATGTATGATATAGAGAGCGATAAGGTTAGAAATCTTGTATTCAAGTATCTGAAAAAAGAAGGATGTATAAGCGTCCAAAAATCTATATTTTTGGGAGATACTACGGCAGAGAAATTCAATCTTATAAAAGAAAATCTATCTCAAGTACAAGCCTGCTATGACAACAGCGACAGTATTTTAATAGTACCCATCTCTACCGATTATTTGAAATCTATGAAAATAATTGGCAAACAAATTGATATTGACATAATTATGAAAAATAAAAATACATTATTTTTCTAAACCAAAAACAAAGCAAGTTCTTTGACAAATTGAAATACAGGCACAGGCTTAGCCTGTCTTATAAGACACATAAGCGTGGTTATAGGTTGGAGGCTTAGCCTCCTTATAGGTTAGCATAAGTTGAGATAAGTTAGCATA
>JAUNWC010000162.1 GCA_030540495.1 Bacteroidota bacterium | reverse complement strand
AGAGAGATAAAAGAAGGTGATTTTATTTATATTGATTGTGGTTGTACTTTTAATGGTTGGGTAGGGGATTCTGCTTATACTTTTGCTTTGAAGGGTGTTAAGCAAGAAGACTTACAATTAATGAAAGTTACAAAACAATCCTTATATAAGGCTATAGAAGTTTGCAAAGTAGGTAATCGTCTTGGAGATATTGGCAACGCAGTACAATCCTATTGTGAATCTTTTGGTTATGGAGTTGTGTGGTCATGGTTTAGGTCATGTTATGCACGAAGAACCTAATGTACTTAACTATGGTAGAAAGGGAACTGGTGCTAAACTTAGAGAAGGAATGACTATAGCCATAGAACCGATGATAACTTTGGGCAATAAGGAGATAGTTTTTCATAATGATGGTTGGACATGTACCACTGTGGATAATTCTACGGCTGCACATTATGAGCATGACGTGGCTATTACGAAAGATGGTCCAATAATTTTGTCAAGTTTCCAAGAAATAGAAGAATCTATTAAAAAGAATGATAATTTAGAAGTAATTGATTAGATATTATGGCTAAACAAGAACCTATACAGTTAGATGGAGTTGTATTAGAATCATTGGGAAATGCAATGTTTAGAGTAGAAATGGACAGCGGACATGTTATTACTGCCTCTATTTCTGGCAAAATGCGTATGCATTATATAAAAATATTGCCCGGTGATAAGGTACAGGTTGAGATGTCTCCGTATGATTTAACACGAGGAAGAATAACTTATAGACACAAATAAGAATAAACTAAATAAAAAGAACGAGAAATGAAAGTTAAAACTTCAGTAAAGAAAAGATCGCCGGAATGTATAGTTGTAAGACGTAAAGGAGTTGTTTATGTGATAAACAAAAAAAATCCTAAGTTTAAACAACGTCAAGGTTGATTTATTTAAAAATCATTGTATTAAAGTAAAATAAACAAAAAGTAATTAATTTATGGCAAGAATTGCAGGTATAGACTTACCTAAGACCAAAAGTGGAGTAATTGGTTTGACCTATATATATGGTATAGGAAGAAGTTCTGCGTCAAGAATTTTGGCAAAAGCCGGAATAGATGAGCAGAAAAAGGTAAGCGATTGGAATGACGATGAACAAAATGCTATCCGTAACATTATCAGCGAAGAGTACAAAGTAGAAGGTGACCTTCGTTCTGAGGTACAGATGAACATCAAAAGATTGATGGACATAGGATGTTACAGGGGTATAAGACATCGTTCAGGTCTGCCTGTTAGAGGACAGAGTACTAAGAATAATGCTCGTACTCGAAAGGGTAGAAAGAAAACTGTTGCAAACAAGAAAAAAGCAACTAAATAGTTAAGTTAAAAAACATTAAGTGTGGATTACCTTTTTGATTATTTGTTTTGAGAAACACTTAATAAAACAGAAGAAAGAAAATGGCTAAAAATTCAAAACCAACAAAAAAAAGAGTAGTAAAAGTTGAACCACAGGGCAGAGCGACTATCTTTGCATCTTTCAATAATTGCATTATTTCCTTGACCAATAATGCAGGACAAGTTATATCTTGGTCTTCAGCAGGAAAGATGGGTTTCAAGGGTTCAAAAAAGAATACCCCATACGCTTCACAGATGGCAGCAGAGGATTGCGCTAAAGCAGCGTATGATTATGGCTTGAGAAAAGTAAAGGTATTTGTTAAAGGTCCTGGTTCTGGACGTGAAGCGGCTATTCGTGCTATCAATACTTGTGGTATAGAAGTAACAGAAATTACTGACGTTACTCCTTTGCCTCACAATGGCTGTCGTCCTCCAAAAAGAAGAAAAGTATAATTTATTGAAGTTTTAATTAAAAAAAATAAAAAGAAATGGCAAGATATACAGGACCTAAGACCAAAATAGCAAGAAAGTTTAAGGAACCAATATACGGACCTGATAAATCATACAATAAAAGACCGTATGCTCCAGGTCAGCATGGTGGCAAAAGACGTATTAAACAATCTGAGTATGGTCTTCAGTTGATGGAGAAACAAAAGGCTAAATATACATATGGTATATTAGAGAGACAATTTAGAAATTTGTTTGAAAAAGCATCTCGCAAGGGAGGTATCACAGGTGAAGTTTTACTTCAGTTGATAGAGTCTCGTTTGGATAATGTTGTTTATCGTTTGGGTATAGCAAAGACTCGTAATCAGGCAAGACAACTTGTTTCTCACAAGCATATAGTTGTTAATGGTTCAGTTGTTAATATACCTTCTTATTTGTTAAAAGAGGGTGATTGTGTAGGAGTTAGAGAACGTTCTAAGTCATTGGAAATAATAGAGGATTCTCTATCTTCAAGAATGCAATATTCGTGGCTTGATTGGGATGAGAGTAAAAAAGAAGGAAAGTTTATGAACTATCCTCAGAGAGAAGACATCCCTGAAAATATTAACGAACAGGCTATTGTCGAGTTGTATTCTAAGTAATAATATAAAATAGGAGAAATATATGGCCATATTAGTTTTTCAACAACCTGAAAAGGTTATAATGGTAGAGTCAGATGATTACAGAGGAAAGTTTGAGTTTCGTCCTTTGGAGCCTGGCTATGGTAATACGATAGGAAATGCATTAAGAAGGATATTGCTCTCTTCTTTGGAAGGTTACGCAATTACTGCTGTACGTATAGATGGAGTTAGTCATGAATTTGATACGATACACGGAGTTGTAGAGGATATGACTGAAATTATTCTTAATCTAAAAAGGCTTTGTTTCAAACGCACTTTAGACCAAGAGGATATGGAAGAAGTATCTTTCAGAATAGAGGGTAAAACGACTTTTATGGCTGGCGATATGAATAAGTATCTAAATGCTTTCCAAGTCCTTAATACCGATGTGGAAATATGTCATATGACCCCTGAGGTAACATTGGATATAACCCTACGTGTAGAAAAAGGACGTGGTTATGTTCCTTCAGAAGAGAATGTTAAGGCAACCGACCCTATAGGCACCATAGCAATTGATTCTATTTTTACTCCAATAAAAAATGTTAAATATTCAGTTGAGAATTATAGGGTAGGACAAAGAACTGACTATGATAATCTTATTTTTGAGATAGAAACAGATGGTTCTATCTTACCAAAGGATGCCTTAAGAGAGTCAGCACAGATTCTTATTCAACATTTGGTACTATTCTCCGATAAAAAAATAGACATACAAACAGATATCAAAAATCAACAAGATGAGTTTGACGAGGAAACATTGCATATTCGTCAATTGCTTAAGACAAAACTTGTTGATATGGACTTATCTGTCAGGGCGCTTAATTGCTTAAAAGCGGCAGGGGTAGATACCTTGGGCGACCTTGTTCAGATTGCAAAATCAGATTTATTGAAATTTAGGAATTTTGGTAAGAAATCTTTAACTGAGTTAGATAATTTGGTTAAGTCAAGGAATCTGGATTTTGGTAATTAGAAAAAGAGTAATTAAAAATGAGACACGGTTGTAAAGTAAATCATTTATCAAGAAAGGCTGCACACAGAAGTTCCATGCTTTCTAATATGGCTTCTTCTTTGATAAAACATAAGAGAATAGAGACAACTTTGGCTAAAGCCAAAGCGTTAAGAAAATATGTAGAACCATTGATAAACAAGTCAAAAGAAGACTCTACTCACCAAAGACGTATAGTTTTTGCTCATTTGAGAGACAAGGAAGCCGTTACAGAGTTGTTTCGCGAGGTTTCTCAAAAAATAGCAAATCGTAATGGTGGATATACCCGCATTCTTAAACTTGGAAGACGTTGGGGTGATGGAGCAGAGATGGCTATGATGGAGTTGGTTGATTACAATGAAAATATGATGAAGGATACTGTTGTTAAGAAAGCAAAATCTACTCGTAGAGGTGGAAAGAAAAAAGCAACACAATCTACATCTGATTCTGTAACTACAACAGAAACAACTCAAACTGAGCAATCAGAGGCGCAAACTCCAATTGCAGAGTAATCAGATGCTTTATTAATAAAAGAGGAAGTTGTTTTTCACAAACGACTTCCTTTTTTTATAATAGGTTGAGATAAGTTTTGTAACACAGACCTGATGCGGTATTTTGTACTACTAACCTGAGGCTGACCTATGAGAGCAAAGCCGTTACTTTTGTTATACGCTTATGCATCCGTATTATTATAACCTATGCTAACTTATAATAACCTATAACAACTTATGCTAACTTGTTGGAGACTGAGACTTCCTCTTAATTTTCTATACTTTCACTGTCTTTCTCTTAGAATTATTTGAAACGCTGTTTTTTGTAATATTTGCGTGTTCTGTTTTTATTTCCGTAGGCCAATCTGCACCTTGTTCTTGTATGTTCCATTTTGGGTACTCCCCATTCTCTCTTTGCCTAAAATCCATAATACAACATTCTTCTATAAGTTTGTAACTAATTGCTGCATTACCAACAAAATGATACCCTGTAAGTCCTTTGACTTGTGTTGCAAAATTTTCCTGATATATCATATAAATTTCTATTTTTCTTTTTAATTCGGCAATAGTATAAAAAAGAAAGTACCATATTCCAAAACTCCTAATGGATGGTCTGCCCTTTACACCTCCATCTTGATAAATATTTAAAGTTCCTTTCATTCCTTTTTTGTCTTGAGAACCTCCTATTTTATATATCTCTCCATTTACAACTATTAAATATACTCTTGCAACATTTTCTGT
>JAUNWC010000161.1 GCA_030540495.1 Bacteroidota bacterium | reverse complement strand
GACTATGCGATATGCATTAATCAAAAAAGAGTGGTTTATGTAATTATTGAGAGGACAAAGTTAATATGATAAGAAAGCTAATCTCTAATAATCAATATTCTAAATGTATTGTGAATATTTTTAGGAGAGGCATTTGTGCTATGAAATTATTCCTATCAAAAACTTATGCTGTTGTTATGATGCTATTTGACAAATTGCATATAGATAGGACTTTATTAGCTTGTATCACAAAGTTGGCAATCTGTATTTCCCTTATATGCTATCTCACTACTTGGTTCTTTAAAGCGACACATAATATAGAATATACTATAGACAGTGATGTGGCAGTTTTAGATGGATTATATCGCATTGATACCATAGGAATTGATATTTCAATGTCACCAGAATACCCCAAATACATTAGAGGTCCATTGCGTAGCATTGAAATGACATCGAGTGCTATTATAAAACCGGTAAAAGTTATTCAATGTTCGGATTTAATGAAATGTGAGTATAAAGGGAAACGTATGGATTCGATCTGTGCCATATTTCGGATTCATAGTCTAACAGAGATAAAATATGCAAAAAACAGCAATGATGAAGAACCCGTGGTTGACTATAAATACGATGAAAACAAACATATATTTACGGAAAGAGGGAACTCTCCATCTAATAAACAGCAGAAGAGAAATATAGATACATGGTTTATTTCTGTTGGTGAAAAGGGATATAGTGAAAAAATAGAGTTAGGAAATCATCTTGTGACTCAATATGGAGCAAACTGGATAGGCCCTAAAAACACTTATAGACTATGCATAAACTTCAATTTGCGGTGGAAAAACAAGAACTTGCAGGATATTCCAAAGTCAACATTGATTATTCGCATGAATGAACCTACTGACTTTGTATCCATCTACCCTGAACCAGATGTGCGCACATTATCAACGATAGAATACCATGATATAAATAAGTTGAAAAGTGTACAATCTCATGGAATACACCTTCTTGCAGACAGTTTAGAGAATAAGAATAAACATGAACTTATTATGTTGTTCATTGCTGCATGCTTATCCATACTTTTATCAGCCACGTTCTCTATTTTATGGAAGACCACAAAAATTATAATAGCAAAATACAAGACAAACAACAAAAGTGAATGAAGTTATGGGAAAGAAAACATTATATATCCGTTTGGACTCCTCTCAAATGCCAAAGGTAAATGATAGAATTATTGTAAAAGACTTCAATATGGAAAGCTATTTTTGTACTTTGTTAGGCAAAAGGTTGTTGGAAACAGTAGCAACATCCCTGTCTATACCTTTCCCCGGGAAGATTGTATCCGATTTTAGAAATATATCAGTTAAAGGTTATAATGCCATAATAAAGCAATGGGAACTGATGCTTGTAAAGTTGCTGTCTGAAAATAATAAAGAAAAGGAATTTGTATTGAACATTTCTATTTCCTTTTTTGAATGGTTATCTCATCAAGAAGACAAAATCTACAGAGAGATTGGAAAAACGCAATCTTGTTGTCTATCCTTTACAAGAGAAACACTTCACAAGGAACTTATAGAATCAATTTTGTTAAAACGTTTGGAGCATACGTTAAGCAAAATGAATGAAGCAATTGACTGTATTGTGATAGGGGTACGTTACACGCTATGTGTTGACTATAATGGATATTTGGGGAATTATATAAAATCGCTTAACGGTCAATTTGCGAAATCGACTATCATACATCGGAAAGATTTTCTTATTTTGCATCTTGAATGGGAAAAGACTAGTGGTTTTACTAAATATTTTAGAATGTTTTCTGACGATGTGACACAAATTGTTGTCTGTAGGTGATAGTTTTTCTGTGTCTTTATACTCTTTATTGTTGAACAATTTAAATTACTAATTATGGCAATATTCAAATTAGATTACAACGTTCTTTGGGAGAGTATCTGCCAGTGGAGTCGCAAGGCAGGACGCGCTGCAACCCGCCCCGTGCTTCTAATGTGGTACGTGATGCGGAGCAAGGAAACGCCTCGTGCCGACAAGTGGGCGATTTTCGGCTCGCTTGCCTATCTCATTCTTCCGATTGACATAATCGATTCAAAGCGTATTCCCATCATCGGATGGCTTGACGAGGTGGCATCTCTGGCTGTCCTCGTGCAGAAGATGTCGAAATATATCACTCCGGAGATGGAAACCCGTGCCGACGATCAACTCGACAAATGGTTCCCCGAATATGTGGGATATGAAATGATCGAGGGATAATAGTGTTTGTACCAGACACTTTGCAATGAAAACTATTCGATGCATCAATAAATGTGCCTGAAACTATGGGTAAGACTGTGACATATTATACAGAATATAATAATAAAGTCCTGTTTGAAAAGATAGAAGGACTTATCAATCCGTTCATAAACTATGTAAAAGGACGGAAAAAATTGGATGATGACTATTTTGAGTCGGAATACAATCATAGTGACAAAGAAATCTATCGGCAGATTGATTTGATAATGGTTGATATCCCCGATGGCAGAAAGAGCATACGGTTGCTGATTGAATACGGCAATGGCAACAGTGACATACCAATATTTCACGGTAATGAGAAACAAATACGGGCATGGGTATCTACTTTGAAAGCTGACGACATATATATAAAGGTAGTACGTTGCTTTGAAAAATGGGCGGAGGGAATGTAATGAAAGCAATATCGTTAAAACATAGGTGGCAGACTGTAACAGGTTCTTGTCTTTTGATTGCTTGCTTATGTTCGTGTAATAGCCAATTGGACTTGCGGGAAGCGTTCAATAAAGTTTCCGAGATAGAGCATTTTGAAATAGAAGAATATCAAAGCGACATATACGGTTTCCCGGTAAATTTCGGGGATGCCACAGTGTGTGTCCATCCCAATTCCTCTTGCTGCAACAAAGTCTTGGATGTGTTGTCCGAAATTCCCAAGGACTGGTTGGCACTTGAGATGACTGCGGATGATCAAATTGAACGTTTTTATGTTGCACCGGATTCCAAATCAGACAACCTGCTTTTTGTTCACATCGGTAAAAGAAGCGGAGATACAGTGCTGATTCTTTTTACGGATGCAGATATAACAGAAGTTGAAAAATTCATTTCAAAAATAAATGAGCATAGCAAAAACGAGTGAACAGCACATCTATAAATATTAATATTGATTCAATTAAATGCGTATGAAGAGGCTCAATCTATTCTTTACGTTCGATTTGTTGCTTTGCAGCATCTGGATTTTATTTGTTATACACATGTGGGTGTCAAATCTGTTGACTTCCATCTGTTTGGAAGAATCTACGGATTTCCCAGAATGGGCACTCCCAATTGTGGTATATATTTTGCTAATCCGTGTAAGCCTCAGTTTTATGATGCTTCGAAATGAAAAGTATGGATGGATAGCAGCTATTATCGGTCTTTTATGTGGTTTGTTGTGCCATTTTATTTTGCCGAGAAACGTAATGGCTGACGCACAAAGAGATATGTATAATTACGGGGTTATCGCTGTCAATTACACATTATCACCCCGGTGGCTAACCACGGACCTGCCGCCTTACAGCTGTTGGAAAGCATGGAATCTTGTTCTACCCCTTTGGATGTGGGTGATGCCGTTGGCTTATTTTGTTTGCCAAAGAAATAACTGCTTACAATCAAGAACAGATAAGACAACTATTTGGAGTGGACTTTACTTTTGGAATGACCCTCTTCGAAACCGATACCTCACTTATTGTAGCTTATTTATAATCGCATGGTGTGTGGGTATTGTTATGAATGAATGGTTGTCATTGGTAATCATGCTTATATTGCCTATGTATTTTTACTATTTCTTGAATAAAATGAATAAAATAAAAGCATATTGGTACGAGTACCTTGGCGTTGTACTTTCTGCGGGATGTCTTTGGTACGCACAATATGTAACAAATGACGCAAGAAATGCCTGCATAGTAGCGAGTGCCATATTTGCGCTCATTCCGATTATTTGTTTTGCCGTAAAGACCCAAAAGTACATGACTGCCGGTTTGATTTTCGTGATGATTGGAGTTTTGATTCCTTCTTTTTGCATGGGATATGATGTATATACAGTCAAAGATACGGTTAGGATACAGAATTATCGTGATGAAATGTGCCTGACAGGATTGTTAATTGTAGAAGACGAGAATGGAAATGTGGGCTTACGTGACAGATACCGTCTGGTTGTTCCAACACGATATGCCAATTTAAAATCTTATCGGCTTCCTTTAGTTAGTGTGGAAACGAAAGAAGGAATTGAGATATTCAACACCGGATGCGCTGGATCCGCCAAAGGTGATTACTCCTTACTAAAACCAAACGAACGGAATATGAGAAACGAAATTTTTGTTAACATTCCGTAGTCATACTGCATCGAAATCTTATGCATCGGTATTCTATGTGTACGTCTCCTCCGATTGTTTGTATGAAGCCAAATTACAATAATACGCAAATATCTCATGGAATTATACCATTTCCCATTTATAATTTCTATTTTTGTAATTGAAATATACCACTGAAATCCATGACAAGACCAATCTACGGATAAAAATCAAACATGTTGCTATTTTGTTACCCCACAACTAATGTCTGAATATAATTATCTCATAGTTAATAAATAAACCACCCATATTGGTTAGTAGCCCACCAGCCGATTCGGAACACCACAAGGGCGATGAGCATGATGATTTTGTCTA
>JAUNWC010000160.1 GCA_030540495.1 Bacteroidota bacterium | reverse complement strand
TTGTTCTTCTGTATTATTTATTTGAGTATTATCCTCTTGATTATTTAGATTTACCTCTTTCTCTTCCATCTTTTTTTTATTTTTTTTGAATTTGAACATAAAACTACAAAATTTATTCCTTAAAACCTAATGCTGACAAAATGTCACAAACATAGTATTAAAAAAATCACAATTCTCTTTTTATAAAAATATCCATAGGTTGCAATGGTTTATCCTCTATCTTCCATATAAAGCCTTTTAATCTTTTGGTTTCCAAAGGCAATTTGTCATCATCATCTATATAGAAAGCAGGATTATCCACAGCCGTCATTTTCTTTATTTCTCCTTTTGCAAAAAAGAGGTTCAATTGCCGTGCCTTACCTATATTTACTCCTGTCAGTTCCTTGATTTTTCTTTGCTTAACAAAGGAGGAATCCTCTTTGTTTGGCAAAGTATTTGTTTGCAGAGTGTCTGTATTTCTCTCTCTCTTTTCTTCCCATAAATAATAAACTATTTCTGTATTGCCTTCTATTTCAGCATACTTTATACTATTTTTCTCAAACCAACCGGTTAGGTATCTGCCTATGATTTGATTGAAAAACTTGTTGCTAAGAGTATCAGAATTTTGCACTATCAAAGGATTAGGAAACATATACATTTTTTTAACGCCTTTGGAGTCTGTTTCCATTACTATGGTATCGGCAGAAAGTTGAGCATTTTCTGTCCAAATCATAGGGCTATACAACATGGTGAAAACAGAATCCTCTACCCTATAATGACACCATTGGCTTGCTCCTTGAATATCCTGCCTAAAAAATTTGCAATAAGGAAAACCATACATATCATAAACCTTATAATTGGTATCCATTTCTATTCTTACGGTATCGGCATGAAAATAAAGAGTATCCTCCTCATCTATTTGTTTGCAAAGCACTTGTCCGGTAAGTATGGCAACAGAAAGAGTATCCACTGTGTTTAGAGTTACACTATCACACAAAACTATCATATCATTTGCTGTGTCTTGTACAAAAATATTTCCATAGGAATAACCTTTCTTGTTTTGGCTGTCATAATATATGGTATCTCCCTCTATATGTTGGTCTTTGGTCAAAATAATAGGACGAGCGGTGGAATATACTTCTTCGGTTTTGGTGTTATACATACCCGAATTTGTTAGTATTATAGTACTATCCTCCAAAAGTATCATTTTTGTTGCTCCTTCAAAAAAGGATTCATCCGTCTTGGTATTATAAAAAAGAGTGTCAGTGTATATAAGTGCATCGGGCGAAGTTAAAACCACTGAAGTATAAAAATTAAATACCTTATCGTCTATAAAATAAATTCCATCCTTGCTTTTCAGGGTGTTTTTTTCGTCCCAAATATCCGCTCCTGTCATATAACTGATGGTGTTGTCGTTTCTGTCCAAAAGCAAATAATCGGTCTGCATAGTTACCTCATCATCCTCCAAAATAACAGCCTTTCCTGTCAAATGTCCTACCCTTTCATTGCCATAATAATGAAGTTCATCTCCTGTTAAACGAGTATCATTCTGAAGCATAACAATATTGTTAAAAGCAAAAAAATAATTCTCTTTTTTGTTGTAAATAGCAGAATCGCAATACATTGTCATACTATCATGGACAAATACAACATTATTGACAAGAGTCATATCCTCAGGCTTTTCTGGACGAACGTATCCTACTTTGGAACTATAATCTATTTGTTTTTGTCCAAAGCCTGCCAAATAAAAAAACATCAACAGAAAAAACAAAATTACTTCTTTACACTTCACTTTACTCTATATGATTTTTGTTTGACAAAATTACAAAATATTCGCAAATCAAAAAAGAGGTTTTACTTTTATTCTGTGGCGTGTTGGTTCTTAAAATAATATAGGGTATTATGGCAACGTTCAAAGAAAGTTTGTTTTGCCAAATTTACAACCTCCTCTTTCTGCACACCATCATATATTTGTCTGTCTTTGTTGATATACTCCAACATATCCAAGTGGTCGTAATAGGCAAGGTTCATTGCTTTGTCTAATATCTTTATATTATTAAATTCTGAGGTTACAAGATTTTTGTTTTTCACCTTTTGAAACTCTCTATCGCTTATCTCCTCTGTGCTTATCTCTTTGAGAGTTCGCCATATAAGTTCCTCGCCTTTTTTCATATCCGTTTGTTCTGCCAATTTGCCCATAATAATAAACAATCCTGCATCATCATCTGCACTAACCACAGCATCTATGGCAGTAAAAGCATGTGTTTGTTGTACCAAAAAATTATACATCCTACTGCTTGTACCATTGGAAAGCAAATCGCTAAGCAAATCAAATCTATAAAATTCCTTGTCCTTTCTGCTACTCATAGGGAAAGTAATCACAATCATAGAAGAAGGCACATCTCTATAAAGAGTTTTTTCTCTGTTTGTGGTCTGTGGTGGCTCGTTTTGATATGAAATTTGTTTGCAAGCCACAGAAGGAAAACTAAATATTTTCTTTACCATAGAAATAACTTTTTCTACCTCTACCCTACCCGATATGCTAAGAACAGCATTGTTTGGTTGATAGTAAGTATTATAAAAATTGCGAACTATGTCTAAGGTAGCGTTCTCTATGTGGGAAATATCCTTGCCTATGGTAAGCCATTTGTATGGATGATATTTATAAGACAATTCTCTCATTTCCTTATACAAATCTCCGTACGGCTGATTAAGGTAACGCTGTTTAAATTCCTCTATAACCACTTTTTTTTGCAAAGACAAATGTTGCTCATCTATAATAAGATTACGCATACGGTCTGCCTCTATATGCAAAATTGTCTCCAAATATATATAAGGAACAGTAACATAGAAATTGGTTATATCATTGTTGGTAAAAGCATTGCTTTCTCCTCCTATGGAAGTTATTAGGCTATCAAACTGAGGAAAATTCTCACTACCCGAGAACATCAAATGCTCAAACAAATGTGCAAAACCGGTATGATTCTCTTGCTCATTCTTTGCACCAACCTTGTATAACATATTAACAGCCACAAGTTCTGTATTCTTATCTTCGTTTATTATTAGTCTAAGCCCGTTTTCTAAGGTTATATCTTTGTAATCTATCATTTGTGAAAATGTTTTTTTAATCTTGTTATAAAAGGAATGTATTTTCTAATATAAAAACGCTTTATATCTTTTTTTGCCCTTGCCCAAGAAAACATACTACGAGCAGAGCGAGAAATTCTTAGCGAGTCCTTATTCTTGTTTCTATTCAAATTCTTGCGAGCATGTCCTTGAGTATAAGCATCAGCAATGGCAACATTTAATTCAAAACCAATCAAAAGAATATAAGAGTTAAGATATATCCAAAGCAAAAATATAATCATTGCCCCTATGGAGCCATATAGTGCGTTGTAGTGAGAAAAATGAATAATATACCAATTGAAACCTTGTGAAAAGAGAATAAAAAGTGCTGTACCCAAACTTGCTCCTGCCGAAAAAAACTTGTACCCCCTCTTGTCAACAGGAGCCACATAATAGACCATAGCAAAAAGCAAATAAACAACAAAAACAATTATAACCCATTTTAATACCCTGAGAAGATGATATTGTAGAAAATTCTTTATTACATTGTTGGCAAAAAGATATAGTATCCAACGTTTAGCAAAGATAATAAGTGTCATACTGACAATAATTCCAAAGGCTATACCTATAACCAAAGCAACACTTATCAATCTTCGTTTGAAAACACTTCTCTTTTTTAGGTTGTGATAAGAGGCATTAAGAGAAAGCAACAAAGCATTTACTCCTGAGGAGGCAACAAATATGGAAGAAAAAAAACCTATGGTCATCAAGCCTTTGTGCTTGCGATTCATAAGGTCAGTAATAGTGGTGGAGATATAATCACCAACAGAGTTTGGAGCAAACTCTTGGACGGTTTCCAATATTTTTTCTGTCAAGTAGTCTAAATTAAGAAAAGGCAATAAGGTTACCAAAAACAATATAAGAGGAAATAAGGAAAGAAAAAAATGAAAACTAATGGCAGCACTTCTCTGTTTCAAAGCACCCTTTGTAAGCCCCTTGATAAAAAAGACAAGAACATCAAACACTGGCACGCTTTGAAAACCGGGAATAATAAGCAATCGAGAATAATGAAGTACTTTTCTGACAGGTCGCCAGAAAAGTAACTTCCTAAAAAATTGTTGCCATTTCTGCTTATTCATCAGCAACAAGGCTTATATCCAAAGATGAAATATGGTGAGTTAAAGCACCAACAGAAATATAATCTACTCCTGTTTGAGCATAAATTTTTATATTGTCCTTATTGATACCACCAGAGGCTTCTGTTTCGTAGCGATGATTGATTTTTTCTATGGCTTGTTTCAAGTCCTCTGTTGAAAAATTATCCAACATTATTCTATCTACTTTGCCACATTGCAACACTTCTTCTAATTCCCCAAAATTCCTCACCTCTATCTCTATTTTCAAATCCAAGTCATTGGCTTTTAAATAGTCATTGGTTTTGTTGATAGCCTTGGTTATACCTCCAGCAAAATCTATATGGTTGTCTTTCAACATTATCATATCAAACAAACCAAACCTATGATTTTCACCGCCTCCTGTCTTTACTGCATATTTTTCCAACATACGCAAAGTAGGAGTAGTTTTTCTTGTGTCTAAAAGTTTTGTAGAACTTCCCTCTATCAAAGAAACATATTCCTTTGTTGTAGTAGCAATAACCGAAAGCCGGTG
>JAUNWC010000159.1 GCA_030540495.1 Bacteroidota bacterium | reverse complement strand
TATCAATATCTGTGTTGTTGCTAAGAATCACAGCCATTTCTTCCAAAGCCTTTTTTCCATCGGTACTAACTTGCCAAGAACCCGAAGAGAACAAAAGTTTTTCATCCATAGAAACATAGATTTTTCCATTTTTATTTTCTATGCTAAGTCCTTTATTCTCAAATCCCAACAAGGCTTCCTTTAATTTGTTGTGTATGTTTTCTAATTTTTTATTTGAGGCTTCTAATTGAAGTCTCATTTTCTTTATTTGCTCTTGAGACTCGGCTGTAATGGCTTGCAATGAATCCAAGTTCCTCTCTTTTAAATATAACTCCTGCTCTTTCATTGTCAATTTATTACCTAACTCTGCTAAATGCTTACTTTTATCGTTCAAGACTTCGTTTATCTTGCTGTTTGAAGTTTTTAGTTGCTTTTGTAATTCCTCTATTTCTTGTTTGGAGAGCAAAGCCTCTTCTTTTAAATTTTTGTTCTCTTGTTCTAATCCTGTGCTTGTTTTTTTGCAGTTTTCCAATTCGCTTGTTGCATTTGTCCAAGCAGTATTGCTTTCTTTTAATTTGATTTTTGCGTTATTAAAATCTTCGTTTTGTTTGTTGTATTGGTTTAGCAAATCGTTATATTTCTTTGAACTTACGCAACTTGCCATAACTATAGTTAAACAAATAAGCCATGTAATTACTTTTATTCTTTTCATAGTTTTCTAATAGGTTTTTTATGTTTTTTTACTAATCTTTTATTTCTACCCAAACAGGACAATGGTCAGATTGCATTGCCTGTGGCTCTATGCCTGCATCCATAATTTTGTCTTTTAGGTTTTGAGATACCATACAATAATCTAATCGCCATCCCTTGTTATTTCTTCTTGCATTTGCTCTATAAGACCACCAAGAATAGGCATCTTTTTTCTCGGGATACATATACCTAAAACTATCAACGAAGCCCGAGTCAATAAAATCAGTCATCCACGACCTTTCCTCTGGCAAAAAACCCGAATGATTGGCATTGCCTTTTGGGTCGTGTATATCTATCTCTTGGTGTGCTATGTTGTAATCCCCACAAAGAATAAGGTTGGGAATTTGCTTTTCTAATTCTTTAGCATAAGTTTGAAAATCACTCAACCATTGCATTTTAAAAGCCTGACGCTCTTCGCCCGAAACTCCTGCAGGATGATATATGCTTGCTATGGATAAATTAGGGTAATCTACTCTTATTATTCTTCCTTCAAAATCATACTTCTCAATACCCATTCCCAAAGATTTGTTTCCTGGTTCTTGTTTTGTTAGTATGGCAACACCACTATAACCTTTTTTTTGAGCAGATAAACAATAGCAGTTGTATCCCACAGAGGCTAATTCCAAAATAGGTATTTGGTCGGGCTGAGCCTTAGTTTCTTGCAAGCAGACAACATCTGCATTACTTTCTTTTAGCCATTCCATAAACCCTTTTTTCATGGCTGCTCTTATACCATTCACATTATAGGAGTATATCTTCATTTCTTCTTACATTTACTTGGCAAAGGTAATACTTTTTACAAGAAAAATTATATTTTTCCACAAAAATCATAGGTTGGTATAATCTAGTATAAGTTAGAATGGGTTGTAATAGAAATTCTTTGTCAATAGGAATACAAAATGATTACTTGATTTTGGACTCCTTAAATATATGTTAACTTATAAAAGTCTATAAATTTTCTGAGATTGGCACGCTTTTTGAAAAATGACAATCAAAAGAATTAAAAAATAGAGCAGAGTGGCTAAAAAGATTTCTCCCATTCTTCTCTATAGAAAATTAACAAGAAATCTTAGAGAAACTAAAAAATTAAAAAACAATGAAAAGATTAACAGTTTTATTGGCAAGCCTTATGTTATTGGCTTCAACAAATGTGTTCGCACAATCAAAAGGTGGAGTTTGGATTGATGGTGGTCTATCTTTCTCTTCTTATAGTGGAGAAACAGGTAATATAGACAAATTAGGTAACAGTTCCTTTGGCATCAATCTTTCTGGTAATTACATGATAACGGATAAATTTTCAGCGGGTCTTGGCTTGGGCTATGATATGAGTTCAGCAGATTATACCACAGAACTTTGCAACAAGCAAAATATGTTTACCGTTACTTTACAAGGACACTACTTTATGAAACTTAACAAATTATTTACTTGGACTCCAAGAATTTATGCTTACTATGGATTTGGAACATATACTCACGAGACCGCTTTAAAGGATGTGGATAGCGACCTAAGTAAAATGGGTATTATGGTAGAGCCTTTGAATTTCCAAGCCAACTTTACTAAGAATTTTGCAATAACCTTTGCTTGCGACCTTGCAACATTTGGATATTCTTCTACAAAAACAAGTTTGGATGATGTGGATGATAAGGACAACAACTTTACCTTCAAATTGGGCAACTATAACAGTTTGTTAGGAGACCTTGGTTTAAGATTAGGATTTAGATATTTCTTCTAAAAGACATAAAAAAATAAGTTAAATTTATATTAGGCGAGAAAACTCTCTATGGTTTTCTCGCTATATTTGTATTTTTTTGTAACTTTGCACCTGTCAATTTATGTGGATATGAATAGAATATTAAAGATAGGTTTTATTTGGTGCATGGCATTGATTTTGATGTCCTCTGTTTGTGAGGCACAAAATCAAAAACAAGACGAAAGGGAGGCTAAAGAGTCTATTGTGGAGGAAGTTTGTGCTAAATTTGATAAGAATTATTATGATTTTGGACAAATAAAAAGAGGAGAAGACGGGGAAGTTGTTTTTGAATTGGAAAATGTGGGAGGAGGTTTGTTGAATATAACAAGTGTTAAGACTTCGTGTGGCTGTGTGTTGGTAGATTATTCTCGTCAGGGACTTATGCACAATGAAAAAGGATATATAAAAGTCAGGTACAATACTAATGTAATAGGAGAGATAAAAAGAAGTGTAATAGTTTCTACAAATGACAAAAATAATTCCAAAGTAGTTTTGCGTCTTATAGGTAAAATTATATAATAAAAAGAAAAATAATAAAGAGTAATAAAGAACAATAAAAAGACATTAGAGAAATGAAAAAATTATTTTTAACAATGTTGCTTACAATAGCAATGGTTTTAGGTGCTAATGCTCAGAACAACAAGCAAGAAGTAAAAGCCAAAGGTACTCAACCAGAAATAACCTTTACAGAAATGGTGCATGATTATGGTACTGTGCAAAAAGGAGGCAATGGAATATGTGAATTTGAATATAAGAACACAGGAAAGGCCCCTTTGATGCTAACAAATGTAAGAAGTTCTTGTGGTTGTACGGTTCCTTCTTGGTCAAAAGAACCTCTTATGCCGGGCAAGTCTGCCAAAATAAAAGTAAAGTATAACACTAATAATGTGGGTAATATAAACAAATCCATAACAGTGGAAAGTAATGCCGCTAATGGTACTGTGGTTTTAAAAGTAACAGGAAAAGTAGTAAAATAAACTAAATACAAAGAGAATTAGGATTAGATAACAATCCTAATTCTTTTTGCTAATAACAAAATAATAAAAAAAAGAAAAAATATGCCTAAAATTTCAGAAATGGGAGCAACATTGCAGGCTTCCGCTATAAGAAAATTGGTTCCTTTTGCCGATGCCGCAAAAGAAAAAGGAATAAAAATATATCACCTTAACATAGGTCAGCCAGATATACTTACTGCACCTGAAGCCGTAGAGGCTCTTAGAAAAGCAAAAATGGATATTGTGGCTTATACTCCTTCTAATGGTAACCTATCTTATAGAAAAAAACTTTGTGAATATTATAAAAGATTTAACATCAATGTAGAACCAAACGAAATAATAGTAACTTGTGGAGGTAGCGAGGCTTTGCAATTTGCTTTCAATGTTTGTGTTAATCCAGGTGAAGAAGTCTTGGTGGCAGAGCCTTATTATGCGAACTATAATTCTTTTGCAAAAATATCAGGAGCCGCTATAAAAACAATACCTTCTACAATAGAAAATGGTTTTGCTTTGCCTCCTATGGAAGAATTTGAAAAGGCTATAACTCCAAAAACTCGTGCCATAATAGTTTGCAATCCTAACAACCCAACGGGCTACTTATATACAGAACAAGAACTTAGACAATTGGCAGAAATAGCAAAGAAACACGATTTGTTTATTTTTGCAGACGAAGTTTATAGAGAGTTTGTTTATGAGGGCAAGAAACATTTCTCCATAATGCAAATAGAAGGCATAGAGCAAAACGCTATTCTATTAGACTCTGTTTCCAAACGTTACTCTGCTTGTGGTGCAAGAGAGGGTATGATTATTTCTAAGAATAAAGAGGTTATGGCTTCTGCTATGAAGATGGCACAGGCTCGTTTGTGTCCTCCTTATTTTGGTCAAATATTTGCTGAGGCCGCCATAGACACTCCTGCTTCTTATTTCAAGGAAGTTAATGACGAATATGACAGAAGAAGAAGAGCGTTGGTTAAGGCTATAAACGAAATACCTGGTTGTAAATGTCCTAATCCAACAGGTGCTTTCTATACTGTAATAGAGATGCCTATAGATGATAGTGACAAATTCTGTCAATGGTTGCTTACCGATTTCAATCTTAATGGCGAGACAGTGATGTTGGCTCCTGCTACAGGTTTTTATGCAGATGCAGAAAAGGGCAAGAAACAAGCACGTATTACTTATTGTTTGAAAATAGAAGACTTGTTGGCTGGTATCAATTGCTTAAAAGAGGCTTTGAAAGTTTATCCAGGAAGAACAATGTAAAAAAATATTTGATAATTTTTTTGCCGTGCTTTTTTTGC
>JAUNWC010000158.1:3027-4799 GCA_030540495.1 Bacteroidota bacterium | reverse complement strand
TGGATATTAACAGGTATTACGGCAATGTTGTCGTTGAAGTGGAAAATGAGGAAACGGGCGAAACAGTCTCTTCTGAATACTTTGTCAGCAACAGGGATAGTTTCACCTTCGATATATCCACGATGCCGGAAGGTATATATATAATAAGGTTGCACTTTGACAACGGCATGGAATATATCGGTCAATTCACAATAGAGATAGAATACTAAAATAAGTAAAAACTTAAAATTTAAAGAAAATGAAGAAAAATGTAATTAAGACGGCATTTGCCGCAGTATGTGTAGTTGCCGCAGGTATGGGTGGCATGAAAGCTTACAACATAGCTAACCAGTCGGAAGCTGATTTACTACTTGCTGAGAATGTAGAATCCCTGAGCCAAAATGAGCCTGGAAAATCAATAACATACAGTTGGTCACATATGGACTGCGGCGATTGGGTGTGGTATAAAGATCAGCTCAATTTTATAAGCAATGGTAAGCATAAGGGATTTTGTTGGGAAAACCCCAATGCTTCGCGTGGTTATCATTCACATAATTGTTCAAACTGTAATGATAATGGTTAATATTTGTAATAGTTTCTCATGACAGATTTAAAATATAATTATTATTTATGTATGTATTCTGAGCTAATCAGAATACATACTTTTTAAATAAGAGCAGGAAATATGAGATATAGTATATGTATATTCGTAATAGGTGTAATGACTATGTTTAGTTGTGTTTCAACCGGTTCGGTCGAAGGAAACAGCGCTGTGGAAATCAAGGTTGATACATTTTCGGAACAAAAAGAATTTATAAAAATAGGCAATATGCTGGCGAAGGTTGATTCGTTCACACTGACCATCCCTGATTCAATTATATCATACAGTGTGGAGGATGCCTGCATTTTGGATGACAATATATATATTCTTGATCAAGCAAAGAATATAATTGCTTTCAATCTTACAACAGAGAAGTTGATTTGTAGCATTAATGCGACAGGAAAAGGACATGGTGAATACCTCACCCCCATGGCAATTACCTCGGATCAACATAATATCTACATTTTGGATATGGCTGGAATGGCAATACTGTCCTATGATAAGAATCTAAAATTTAAAAAGAAAATAAATTTAAGTTTCCCTTGTATAGATTTTGAAAAATTGGAATTTGGCTTCTTGCTTTACAATCTTAATGCGAATAATGATTTAGGGAAAATCGTAATTATAGACAACGAAGGGAAAAAGTCAAACGATTTTCTCAGATATCCAGTTGACATAAAAAAATCACTTTCAACCAAGCATATATTTCAGAAATTAGGGGAGTTTGTTTGTATTATAGACCCTTACACATCTGCAATTTACAAATATGATGATAATATATTTGAGCATATAGCGTCACTAACATTTAAAAATGAAGAAAACAAAGAAGTAAAACCTATTAGTGTTTTTATGATTAATAATGTAATAATAGCTCAGTATTTGTCTAAGTTTGTCATGACAAGCATATATGATAACAATAGTGGAAAATCTTACTCGGGATTTGTAAAAATAAGTGGATCACATTATGGCTTTATGCCAATTACTCAAAATGGGAAATGTCTATATGGTATATACCCAGATCTGACAGAGGGTGTATCTTACCATTTGATACGATATCATTTTCGATAAATCGATTTGTCTTATTTTTCTTGATAAAAAAGTGATAGTGTTGTTATTGTAGGCAGTTCTTTAGATAATCTACAAATAGACAGTTTAATAAACATGTATGTGAAAGAGAGTCACGAACAATATA
>JAUNWC010000158.1:0-3017 GCA_030540495.1 Bacteroidota bacterium | reverse complement strand
ATAGAAATATAATTTGTAAAATACTTATGAGAGTGAACAGTTTCTGCACAATCTTTGCTTTGGCAATTCTGTTATTGTCTTCTGTCGCAGTTGTTTCCTGCGACAGAAGACTGGATGATGCCTTGGATATGGCAGGCGATAACCGTGTGGAACTGGAGAAGGTGCTGAGGCATTATGAGGAAGAGGGTGACACCTTGAAATATAATGCAGCGAAGTTCTTGATAGAGAATATGCCTTACCGTTATTCCTATAGCGGGGCATGTCTTGATTCTCTCGACAAGGCTTATCTTGACATGTCGGAAGCCGCAAAGGAATTCCGTGACAGTGTATTTAAGGCAAGAACAGGTAATATAGATTTGGCATCAAAAACGTTGTCATTGGATATTCTCTCACTTTCAGCCAAACAACTGATTTCTGCCATTGACGATGCCTGCGACTTGTGGCGCAAGGTGAATTGGAGCAAGGAATACAGTCAGGAACTGTTTTTCGACTATGTGCTGCCTTACAGACTTCTGAATGAGCAGATGAGCAACTGGCGAAAAGCAATAAAAAATGAGTTTCCGTCTTTGTCGTCTTATTACATAGTAAGCAGAAGTGGTCACAAGGTTGAGGCAGAGGAAGCCAGGATTGGGAAAGGAAAGATAACGGATGCCGTAAGTGCATCCAACGGCAAAATGGTGTTAATAGACAGCCATGAGGCATCTGTGTCGTTCGACATTGAGAATGAGCTGCCATGCCGGAAAATGATAAATCTAAGATATACGTCTGTGGAGCATGGCAACTACGTTACCGTTATGCTCAACGGGAAGCGGTATTCGGAAATGCAGCTTGCGCCAACTCCGTCGCTCAATGTATTTCAAGACAGTCCCAAGGGCTTGATGATGCAATTGCCCAAGGGCAAGAACACAATCACAATTAAGTATGACAAAGGCGTGGTGGGTATTGACTATTCCGTATTGTCGGCCATAGAGTCATACAGTCCTGCGGCATTGGAGGATTATTCCGCACACTACTGCCGTATTAGCAACAGGCAGAGCGGTAATGCCATTACGTTTGACACACTGCAATCGTCTGTACTTGATTTGGTGAAACTGAAAAAAGTCACGGACTCCGACAGCTGCGGCATGTTGCGTCTTGACTATCTGGGCGAAACCTTTTGGACAATAAAATCATTCAGGAAAGACACGACCGACCTTTGCCTTGAGGTAAGGTATTGCCTGACAGACGACAAGGCTCCCATTGCCCAATACAACTATTTAAACGGCAATCATCAACGGTGGGCAATACTGCCGGCTGAAAATGGATATGTCAAGATAATGAACAAGCTCAGCGGTCTTTTCCTTGAATCCACGACAGACGAGGACGGCAATGAGATAATAATTCAGACATCGTATTCGGGTAAGAAGTCACAGATGTGGAGCATAAGCCGCTTAGGGCACAATCCATATTGTAAATTAAACTTTAAAATAGGAGACCGTCTGTCCGAGGCAATGCGTGTGTATGGCGTGTGCAGCCAGTTCAGCTTTTTCCCATACGAGGGCATCATATTGCCAAAACTTTCTTCTCTTATGACAGGAAAGACTGGAAACTGCAGAGAGGAGGCCAGCTATATTGTAACTCTTTGCCGCTATCTCGGAATACCCTCCGCCGTTGACTTCACTCCAAACTGGGGCAATCGCAGCCAGTCGCACTCATGGAGCGTGATAATCAATCCAGACGGTAAAGCCACACCGTTCTATATGGGATGCGTGCCTGGGGACACAACTAATTATTCCCATATATACAGAAAGCCTAAGATATACCGTCACCGCTTCCAGCTGAACAGGCAAATATCTGAGGACATGATAGAGGAAAAGGAAGTGCCGCCTCTGTTCGTGGCTCCCGACTTCATAGATGTCACCGATGAGTATATCCATACCACCGATGTGGAAAGGTCGGTTCCGGATGAATTGAGAGACGGGCGGATTGCATATATATGTGTCTATGACAACCAGTCGTGGAAGCCAGTCCACTATGGACGCATATCTGGCGGTAAAGTTCTTTTCACGTCAATGGGGCGCAACATATTATATATTACTGGAACATATAAGGACGGTAAGATATGTCCATTCGGAATGCCGTTTATAATAGAAGAGAACGGTAAAATGTGTGATGTCAGCATAAATATGCGGCATCGTGAAAATCTGACGCTGCTGAGGAAATATCCGTTCTTCGGCAGGGAGGACTTCTTTAACTTCCACATGTCTGGCGGCCGTTTCCAAGGTGCTAACCGTGTTGACTTCTCTGATGCCGTTGACCTGTTCAAGCATGAGGGAATAACTGACGGCAACTGGTGTGAGGCAGATATTAATGAAAACAGGCGGTTCAATTATCTCCGATATATTGGTCCCAACGGTTCCCGATGCAATATCAACGAGCTGGAGTTTTATTCCAAGAAGGGCACGAAAATCAGCGGAACGATAATTGGCACTGAGGGTGAGGCGGGGCATACCAAGGAGACCGTGTTTGACGGTGATATTCTGACTGGCTTTAGCGGCAATAGTCCCGACGGGCATTGGGTAGGACTGAAGCTGAGCACTCCTGAGGTAGTGGGCAAGCTAAGGTATATCCCCCGCAACGACGGCAACAGCATAGAAATCGGAAATACATACGAGTTATTGTATTGGAGTCAAGGCAAATGGGTATCTTTTGGCAAACTGGTAGCCAAGAGCAACTCCGTCACCTTCACGAATGTTCCGTCTGGCGGTTTATACCTTTTAAAGAATCTGACAAAGGGGCATGAGGAAAGAATATTCACGTATGAGAAAGGAAACCAAATTTGGTGGTGATTATAAACATATTTATTAACATTTAAAAAATTAAGATTATGAAGAAAGTAATTATTTTTATGGGATGCGCTTGCACAACCCTTGTTTTAGCTCTGACTAACAGTCGGACTTCAAAGAGTGCTGACCTTTTATTAGCAAAGGTCGAGGCTATCACTGCATGCGAAAGCATTGGATGGTGGAATAATAATG
>JAUNWC010000157.1 GCA_030540495.1 Bacteroidota bacterium | reverse complement strand
TTGTATGGCGAGTAAAATTGTCTTTTTCAAAACGAAATATAATACAGTTAAGAGTAAAGCCTTTGAAGATTCTGCTATCTCCCAAATCTATTATATCGGTTATAGTCCCTGATGAAAAAATATATTCATTAAGTTTTATACTGGAAGTTGCTTTTAAGAAATCTCTTGGAGTTATAAAAATCAATTCTCCATTATGCTCCAAGTGTTTTAAGCATTTTTCTATAAAAAACAAGTAGAGGTTACTTCTTTCGTCAAAAAGATTAGATTTTAATTTTGCTTTTATCTGTGGGTTAATATCCTGGTATCTTACGTATGGAGGATTGCCTATTATGGTGTCAAATTTCTCACTTATAGGATAATCAAAAAAATCCATATTCAAGGCACCTTTAGGGCAGTGAGTCTTGTCCAACTCTATACCAACGCAGGAGGGAATATTGTTAAAAAACGCACCATCCCCACAAGAAGGCTCAAGTACTTTTCCACTATTTTTGCGTAAAGTAAGCATTTGGGAAACAATAATTAAAGGAGTAAAAACCTGTCCTAACTGCTCTACATTATACATACTCAGGAATATTTTTTGAAATCAAAATATAACTGACTTATCATTTCTTGCAGAATTTAATCTTCCATCTTCAAATTCACAAGACAAAGAAAAATTACTTTCCTTTAAATATTGTACAATATTGTTTATTATTTGAGGTATCATTTTTTTATTCTTTTGTAAAGTGATTGAAGCCCTGGGCTTTTATATCCATAGTGGTATTTTGTGGTGTTACAAGTTTGCACCCCAAACTCTCATCTGTTATGTATCCTATTACGCTAATGTTTTTTTCGTCTTTTATTTTTTCGTAATCTTTTTGGTCTATGGTGAAAAGAAGTTCATAGTCTTCTCCTCCGTTCAAAGCAGCCGTTTCGGGCAGAATTTTAAACTCTTCCAATGTCTTAATGGTCTGATAATCTATGGGTATTTTTTCCAAATAAACTTCGCAACCTACTTTACTCTCCTTGCAAAGATGCAAACATTCGCTTGCCAATCCGTCAGAAATATCCATCATAGAGGTTGGCAATATGGATTTTTCCTTAAATAATTCTATGGTTTTTTGTTGTGCTTCGGGTTTAAGTTGTCTTTGCAAAACGTATTCGTATGGTTGCAAGTCTGGTTGAAACTCTGGATTTGCCATAAAGGTGGCTTTCTCTCTTTGCAAAACCAATAGTCCAGCGTATGCAGCCCCAAGATTGCCTGTTACACAAATAAGGTCGTTCTTTTTTGCGCCCGAACGTTTGACTATTTGTTGTTTGTCAGCCTGCCCCATAACAGTAATAGAAATAAACATTCCACTCTTACTACTTGTAGTATCTCCTCCTACTATATCCACTTTATATTTCTTGCATGCCAAACGCATTCCTTCATACAATTCTTGCAAGGCTTCCAAAGAATATTTGCTACTAACAGATAAGGAGATAACTATCTGTTTCGGTTCTCCATTCATAGCATAAATGTCCGAAAAATTGCTCACACAAGCCTTATAGCCAAGATGTTTGAGAGGAGTATAGACCAAATCAAAATGCACTCCCTCTGCCATAGCATCAGTGGAAACCAAAATTTGTTTGCCCTCATAATCCAATACTGCACAATCATCCCCTATGCACAATAGAGTACTTTTGTTATAAATAACATTATCTTTGTTTAGTTTTTCTATCAAACCAAATTCTCCTATTTCCGAAAGTAAAGTAAGATTATCCATAAGTGTAAAAAATATAATGTGTTTGCAAAATTACGAAAATTATATGTAAAAAGACTTTTTTCAGAAAAATACAATAAAGACAAACTTATAAAAAAACGGAGTGCCTGATGAAACACTCCGCTTAAAAATATTGTGATTTTCCTTTGTTTATTCTTCAGAAGAAAGTTTTGAGCAGATAAATTCTCTGTTCATTCTTGCTATATTGGTGCGTTTGATAGATTTAGGACACTCGGCTTCGCAAGCATATGTATTGGTACAAGAGCCAAAGCCCAAATCGTCCATTTTCTTTATCATTTTAACTACACGTTTTTTTGCCTCAGGTTTGCCCTGTGGCAAAAGAGCAAACTGACTTACCTTTGCTCCAACAAACAACATAGCACTTGCATTCTTACAAGCCGCAACACATGCTCCACAACCTATGCAAGAAGCCGCATCCATAGCCTCATCGGCATCTTGTTTTGGAATAGGAATAGCGTTTGCATCTGGCACTCCTCCTGTTGTTGCAGAAATATAACCACCCTCTTGTATGATTTTGTCAAAGGCACTTCTATCCACTACCAAGTCTTTGATAACAGGAAATGCTTTTGCCCTCCAAGGCTCTATGGTTATAGTTTCTCCATTCTTAAATTTCCTCATGTGAAGTTGGCAGGTGGTAACACCATCGTCTGGTCCATGAGGACGACCATTTATATATAAGCCACACATACCGCAAATGCCTTCTCTACAATCATTATCAAAGACAACAGGATGGGCTATATTATCATTTATAAGCGTTTCGTTTAAAATATCCAACATCTCCAAGAAAGAACAATCCGGAGATATATCTTTTAACTTATAAGTCTCAAACTTGCCTTTGGCGTTAGCATTTTTTTGACGCCATATTCTTAATGTAAAATCCATAACTCTACTTGTAATTTCTTTGTTGTACCTTAATAAATTCGTAGTTTAGGTCTTCTTTGTGCATTTGTGGAGTAGCGTTTTCTCCATTGTATTGCCAAGCACCTACAAACATAAAGTTTTCGTCATCGCGTTTTGCTTCTCCTTCTTCAGTTTGATGCTCTTCTCTGAAATGACCTCCACAACTTTCCTCTCTTTGCAAAGCGTCTCTTGCAATAAGTTCTGCCAATTCCAAGTGGTCAGCCAAACGAAGTGCCTTTTCCAACTCAGGATTCATACATTCGTTTTCTTCTTCCACCTTAACATCTTTCCAAAACTCTTCTTTTAATTCGTGTATCATAGGGATGGCTTGTTGCAAACCTTCTTTGTTCCTGCCCATACCAACGTTTTCCCACATTATATGACCAAGACGTTTTTGGAAAGAATCAACGGTTTTTGTTCCCTTAACAGAAAGTATCTTATTTATTCTTTCTTTTACTTCCGTTTCTGCCTTTACGAACTCTTCGTGTGTGGTAGGTATAGGAGAATTGTATATTTCGGAAGAAAGATAATTTTGAATTGTATATGGCAAAACAAAATAACCATCTGCCAAACCTTGCATCAAAGCACTTGCTCCCAAACGATTGGCACCATGGTCAGAGAAATTACATTCACCAGCAGCAAACAAACCTTCTATGGAAGTTTGCAATTCATAATCTACCCAAAGACCACCCATAGTATAATGTACTGCAGGGTAAATCATCATAGGTGTTTCGTATGGATTGCTGTCGGTTATTTTTTGATACATTTGGAAAAGATTGCCATATCTTTCGGCAACTTTGTCTTTGCCCAAACGATTGATAGCATCCTTGAAATCCAAATAAACTGCCTTACCCGTACCTACACCATAGCCAGCATCACATCTTTCTTTTGCAGCACGAGAGGCTATATCTCTTGGAACCAAATTGCCAAAAGCAGGATAACGTCTTTCCAAGTAATAATCTCTGTCCTCTTCGGCTATATCGTTAGCGGTTTTATTTCCATTGCGTATTGCCTCAGCGTCTTCTTTTTTCTTTGGCACCCAAATTCTTCCGTCATTACGCAAAGACTCACTCATCAAAGTCAATTTACTCTGATAATCACCGTGTACAGGAATACAAGTAGGGTGAATTTGAACATAACAAGGATTGGCAAACATAGCACCTTTTTTGTAGCATTGCCAAGCGGCACTTCCGTTAGAGTTCATAGCATTGGTGGAAAGATAATAAACATTACCATAACCTCCTGTAGCCAAAACTACACAATGACCAAACCAACGTTCTACGTTTCCTGTTGTAACATCTCTTGTGATTATTCCTCTTGCCTTGCCGTCTATTACCACAAGATTTTCCATTTCTTTTCTTGTATGCAGTTTAACAGTACCTGCTTTTATTTGTTGGCTAAGAGCAGAGTAGGCTCCAAGAAGTAGTTGCTGACCAGTCTGTCCCTTTGCGTAAAAAGTACGGCTTACTTGTGCTCCACCAAAAGAGCGGTTGTCCAAATAACCAGAATATTCTCTTGCAAAAGGAACTCCTTGTGCAACGCATTGGTCTATAATATTGTTTGCTACCTCTGCAAGTCTATAAACATTTGCTTCTCTTGCTCTATAGTCTCCTCCTTTTATGGTATCATAGAACAAACGTCCTACGCTATCGCCATCGTTAGGATAATTTTTTGCGGCATTGATACCTCCCTGTGCAGCGATAGAGTGCGCCCTACGAGGGGAATCTTGTATGCAAAAAACATCTACATTAAAACCTAAAGCACCCAAAGAAGCGGCCGCCGAAGCACCTGCAAGACCCGTTCCTACAACAATAACGTGCAACTTTCTTTTGTTTGCAGGATTAACCAATTTCTGAGAAGATTTATACCTTGTCCATTTCTCAGCCAAAGGTCCTTCAGGGATTTTGGAATTAAGTGTTGTCATATATTTATGCTGTTATTCTTATAATAAAATTACTATTCCTTTTTTACTTATTTACTCTAAAATATATAAACAAATATATTTTTGCAAAGGTAAGTTTTTTTTTTATTTTATTATATACAAATTTATGAATTTTATTTCAAAAAAAGAAAATAGGTCGGATAAGTTAGGGTAGGGTAGGGTAAGATAAGTTGTTATAGGTTGTAGTAGGTTAGCATAGGT
>JAUNWC010000156.1 GCA_030540495.1 Bacteroidota bacterium | reverse complement strand
CAATAAGCAGATATCTTGCGCCTTAGGAAAAGATGCCTCTATTGATTTATGGTCAAACAATAAAGAGGATAGTCCTATATTTTTCAAATCAAAACTAATGGCATAAGTTGTATTTTCTTCTAAATAATCAACCTCTGAGTTTGTGTTTATTCTTGTTAGACTAATATTGTTAATGGAAGCAAAGCCCTCTTGAGGAGCAACAAAAAACAAAGTATCTATGCTTGGCTTAAAGAATTGATGACTTATAACCAAATACACAGAGCAAAGGTTATCAACTGAGGAAACATCCAAAACGACTTCACCGTTATTGTTTGCTGTGCTTACGCTTATTATATTATTATCATTGGACAAACAAACGTATGCATTAGGTTGAGTGTTAAATGTTATGGTTTGAGTGCCAACAGGAATATTTTTTTCATAATCGGAAACTATCTGTCTTCCTTTACCCGCATAAGCCATTAAGCTTGGGTCACCTTGCAAGTTATATATTTCTCTATAATACGCTGAATATTGAGAGCAACTTTGCATAACAGCCAACCATCCATCAAAAAGCATTTGCCCAACTGTAGTACTATGCTGATAAGCAGGCTCGTTGTGGGTATGAAAATATTTATCATACAAGCCAAGACTATTTGCATTATAAACAGGAGTATAACTAAAAGATTTATAGCCAACAGACCAATAATAATCCTCTTCCCAAAGAGTATTGTCGCTTGCTCCTATGGAGGCAACGGCACCACCATTAACTTGACGCAAAAGCGACTCCGTAAAACACTCCTGCTCATTGAATTTGCCCGACAAACAACAATTATTAATAAACAAACCATATTTTCCTATATTACTAAGATTGTTTATCTCCTCTGTGGTTATAGTAGGATTGTACCAGCCATTGTAAGAGCAATGTGCCGTATAATTAACCCATGCTTTGCCCTCTTGTATTTCGTTTAATATATTATCTCTATGTTCCAAAGATTGATTATGATAATAAATAGAAGTGTCCATTAGAGGAGATAAATAGGTTTTGATGTAGTTGTTCTGCCCATCTATCAACTTAGGAGCATTAAACTTGTTTTCATACCCTGCTACTATCAAAGATTTATCCAAAAAATCGTCATTTTCAAAAGCATAACTCTCGTATATAATTGTTTTATCCAAAATGTTTTTTAATTCCAAACTATCTCTTGCCGATATTCTACCATAGAAGACATCGGGCAAACTATCTTGGGTATAATCCGCATAATATAAATCAGTACAATGTATTCCCTGCTCGTTTTCCACACTATAAACCTCAAAAGAAGGCACTTGCTCCACATCTCCACAAATAAGCAAATAATCAAAACAAGCAAGAGTATCCGTATTATATAATGAAGTTAGATAGGACTTTATATCGTTGGCAGTAGTACCTATTTGATTGGTATATAAAGGAATAATATTAAAACCCTGCCGTCTTTTCCACTTTAAAAAATCTTCTAACGCTCCTTTGTATTCTATTGGAGATACCACCACCATAGAATAAGGCACATCATCCACAATTGTTTGATTTTTAGTTGATAATCTTATATCCTTTGCAAAACAAAACTCCTTAAAACTTCTACTCATCTTTCTTTTAAGAGTTGTTTGTTTTGCCTCATCTCTATTAAGAAATTTTATTTTTACTTCTATCTTATTAACAAATTCTATGATATTTTGTTTGGGATTATATCTAATAGGAGAAATAACTATTTTGCCCAACAACACTCCTCCCATAATACCCTCTTTCTTTATGGAGGTATGTTGTTTCTTGTCAAATTCATTTATAGAATAATAGGACTTATCCACACAAAAAGAAGTATCCTCGTTGTTCTTGAACAATGAGGGCTGTTTGGGCTCTATCTTTATATCCTTATCTAAAACAAAAGTAGTCTTCTCTATTATCTTTTCTTCTATCAAAAAATCTTCACACGTAGGCAAATCAATCATAAGAACAAATTGAGGTAACTTTGCTTGACCAACACAGGAAGAAAAAGCCGTTTGTTTATCAAAATGCAAAGAATAGAAAGTGCCGAAAGGAGAAGTAATTCTTAGGGTATCAAGTTTGCCAAAGTCTTTTGTTATACAGATTGTTTCGTTATCATAAAGAAAAGAATCTTGCCCCTTTGCAAATAGATTACAAAGGAACACAACAATCAATAAAACAAACAGATTTCTCATACATCATTCCTCAAAAAAACTATATTCCAAATAATTGCTCAGCGTTATAGGTTGTTTGCTCGGCTACTTGTTCAAAAGGAATTTCTTTTATTTCTGCTATTTTTTCGGCTACTATTTTTATATATGCAGGCTCGTTTCTTTTGCCCCTATATGGCACGGGGGCAAGATAAGGAGCATCTGTTTCAAGTACTATGTGTTTCAAATCCATATGCTTAACTACTTGAGCAAGGTGAGCATTCTTAAAAGTCAATACCCCTCCTATTCCCAACAAGAAACCCATCTCCACAACTTTTTTTGCCTGATTGATATCTCCCGAAAAACAATGAAAAACTCCTCTAAAACTCCCTCTTCCATCCTCTTTTAAACATTGCAATATTTCATCAAATGCTTTTCTACAATGTATGCAAAGTGGCTTATTTCCCAAATCTTTACTCCAAGACAAGTGTTGATTAAAAGCATATATTTGTTGCTCATAGTAATCTCTGTTCCAATAAAAATCTAAGCCAATTTCACCTATTGCTACAACATCATTTTGTTTTACAAGAGGGGAAAACTCAGATAATTGCTCCTCAACATTTTCTTCCACCGAACCAGGATAAAGTCCCATCATAGTAAAACAAACCTGTGGATTGCTTTTTGCTAATGCAAACAACCTTTGAACGGAAGTCTTGTCTATATTTGGCAAAACTATTTTAGTAACCCCGTTTTGCTTAGCCCTTGATATAACTTCATCTATATCCTTATCAAATTCTTCCAAATAAATATGAGAATGAGTATCTATCAACATTTTACAACAATTATATCATATACCAAAAAAACTCCGTCAAAGGTATGACGGAGCGTTTTCTCTATCTTTCAATCTGTGATTATACTACTAACTTTCTTTTCTCTCAAAAAAGACTTAAAGAGTAGCCACTTTCTTAGCACACTTAGACTTAAGATTGGCTGCTTTGTTCTTATGTATCATACCTTTTTGAGCCAACTTGTCTATGCAAGAAACCATCTTAGGCAACTTTTCCTCGGCTTCTTTTCTGTCTGTTATTGCTCTAAAATCTCTCAAAGCATGTCTCATCGTCTTGGTATAGTAACGATTGTGTAGTTTTCTCTTTTCGCTTTGACGTATTCTCTTTAATGCACTTTTATGATTTGCCATCTTTTTTTCTCTATTCTTCTTATTCTTTATTCACTTTTAAAGTACTTTCTACTTCTAAAAAAAGTACCCCGTAGGGGATTTGAACCCCTGATTTCCAGAATGAAAATCTGGCGTCCTGGACCAACTAGACGAACGGGGCATCGTAGTCTTATCCGTTTTGGAATTGCAAAATTACTACTTTTTTTATTACTACCAAATTTTTTCTATACAAAAATGATAAATATTTTCGCCTCTATTCCTTATCTTGTTGAAATACAAAGCCTAAGCGTTTTGCTGTTATATGGTTTCTTGATGCCACATGGCTTTTAACTTCCTCCACTGTCATCTCTTTTACCTCATCAAAAGGAGGCGTTAGCAAGTCAAAGTTGTTTGCATATTCCATAGCAGATTTTATTATGCTTTCCACAGACTCTTGATTGATTACAGAGGTATTGAAGTTGGAGTATAACATACCTACCTCCCTTTTGCCTTCTATAAAGTAGTGGTTCTCCTTATTCACAAACAAGCGACCTATCAAATAACCCAAATCATAATCTCTGTTATAATCAAAGGAGTCGGTCAAAAAGTTGTATATCTGTATAACTCCACAAAACGAGCGGTCCTTATCTTGCTGAACATATGGCAGACGCATTACCTCATGGTAGCGAGAAAACTCAAAAACATTGGTATGCATCATAAAAACAAGTATATCCGAGCCAAAACGTATCTCAAACTCCCTTTCATTTCTATTAGAAAAAACAAATTCCTTGGGATAGGTGGTGGAAAGTTGCGATATAACTTCACTCGCATACGAGCGCATCAAATCAAAAGTCTTTTTTGTATTCTCTATTATACCATTCAAAAGCAAAGTCTTATTGTGTATTTGCTTGCCTAATTCTTCTGTATTCATAACTTTTATCTCTCTTTTAATTAGAAAAAGCCCCGCAAAGGAATATCTCAACAATTCCTGCAGGGCTTTTAGACTCTCTGTCCCTTTTATTAGTCCTCAGGATGTATTGCTTCCATAGGACAAACATCAGCACAAGTTCCGCAATCAACACATTTATCTGCATCAATTACGTATATAGAACCCTCTGATATTGCTTGAGAAGGACATTCATCTATACAAGTGCCACAAGCAGCACAACTGTCAGATATTTTGTACGCCATTTCTAAATATTTTATAAGGTTAATAACTTTTGCAAAATTATAATTTTTTTTGATTCTGTAATAATATTTAAAAAAAATATTAGAAGTTTTATAAAAAAGAAACAGGCAAAGCCTGTTTGATAGGTTGTATTAGGTTAGCATAAGTTACAGCCTCAGGCTGTTTTATAAGACGCATAAGCGTATGACAAAAGTAATGGCTTTGCCCTCCTATCTTAACCTATGCTAACTTATAGGAGCCTACGGCTCCAACCTAAAATAACCTATTACAACCTATGCTAACCTATCAACCGGCTTTGCCCAATAAAACAGCCTGAGGCTGAA
>JAUNWC010000155.1 GCA_030540495.1 Bacteroidota bacterium | reverse complement strand
ATGCTTATGCTTGTACTACATTGGCAGGATGCAATACCAGAAAATATCACGGTTTACTTATAGTGCCTCAGCCAAAAATAGATGATGAAAACCATGTTTTGCTTTCTTCCTTGGACGAAACCATTAAGGTAAAAGACAATAGTTTTCATCTTGCTTTGCATAGGTACAAAAATGGAATTTATCACCCTAAGGGGCATAAATATTTGGAGTCTTATTATCTAAAAAACTTACCTATAACTACATATAAAATAGGAGAAATAGTTCTAACCAAAGAAATGCAGGTGCAGCAACGAAGGGATAGACTTTTGATAAAATATACTTTGCAAGACTCTCCTATGAATATAGTTTTGCAACTTCAACCCTTGTTGGCTTTTAGACAAGTGCATAAACTAATGCATAGGACAGATGGTGCAAATACTTCTTATAAAGAGGTGGAAAATGGAGTTAGTTTTCATCTTTTTCCACAATATACGCCTTTGTTTATACAATTTTCCAAACAATTCTCCTATGAGCATAAACCTTATTGGTACTATGATTTTGAATATATACAAGAAAAAGAAAGAGGTTATGACTATATAGAAGATTTGCTTATGCCCGGCACTTTCTCTATAGAGATGAAGCCGGGAGAAAGTTTCTATATTTCTTGTGGTATAGAGGAGGGTAGCAATCCTTTTCTTTTGAGTAGCGATTTCAAAAGAGAGGAAAAAAATCGTTTTGATATCAATACTATGGAGGATGTATTAAAACGAGCAGCCCGTATGTTCTTTTGCAAAGACGGTATGGACTGGAATGTAATAGCGGGTTTTCCGTGGTTTGGTCGTTGGGGTAGAGATACTTTTATTTCTTTGCCTGGTCTGTGTTTGGCAATAGAGGATATGAGTATGTTGTTAAAAGTAACAGATACTATGCTAAAAGATTATAGAGATGGGCTTTTTCCAAACATAGGCAGAGGAACAAATGTGGCTTATAATAGTGCGGATACTCCTTTGTTGTTCTTTTGGTGTTTGCAACAATATACAGAAATAACCGGCGAAGAAGATAAAGTATGGAAAAAATATGGCAAAGTAATGAAGTCCATACTAAACACTTTTGAGCAGGGAACGGGAAATATAAGAATGGATAGCAATTATCTTCTTTGGCAAGGGGAGGAGGGTAAGGCTTTGACTTGGATGGATGCCATAATAGATGGTCAGCCCGTAACTCAACGCAAAGGCTATGCTGTGGAAATAAATGCTTTGTGGTATAATGCTGTAATGTATGCAAGAAGTTTGGCAGAAAAACATTGTGACGATGCTTTCCTTAGGGAGTGGGATGATTTTGCCAATGCTTTTCCTTCGGAATTTAAATCTATGTTTTGGTCAAAAGAAAAGGGTTATTTGGCAGACTGTACGGATGGAATGAATAAGGATTTTTCTGTGCGACCCAATATGATTTTTGCTGCTTCGTTGAAATATTCGCCTGTAAGTGAAAAAATTAGACAACTAATAGTAGAGAAAGTAAAAAAGGAATTGCTTACTCCACGTGGTCTTAATACTCTTTCGCCAAAGGATGATAAATATATAGGTCATTATTTTGGCAATCAACAACAAAGAGACAAAGCCTATCATAATGGCACTGCTTGGCCTTGGCTCTTGGGTGCTTTTTGTGAGGCTTATCTTAAAGTTTATGGTAAGGAAGGCATACGTTTTGTAGAACAAATATATAATGGTTTTGAGGATGTGTTGTGCGATTATTGTGTAGGAAGTATTGCAGAGGTATATGATGGTAACCCTCCTTTCAAAGCCGGAGGTAGCATATCTCAAGCATGGAGTGTTGCTGCATTGGTAAGAATAAAACATTTGATAGATAATTATTTGCAGTAGAATAAATAGGGATAGAAGAAAAGGAGAGAGATTATGAAAGTTTTGATGTTTGGTTGGGAATTTCCACCTCATATTTCGGGAGGTTTGGGTACGGCTTGTTTTCGCATCACTGAAGGATTGGTAAAACAGGGAGCAAAAATCTTGTTTGTCGTTCCACATAGATTTGAAGACGAAAAAGAAAATGGCTCAAAGATTCTGGGTGCAAATGAAGTCAAATTCAAACTATCTTCTACAAGTTTTATTCATAAATCTCCTATACTAAGAAAATATCTCAAAAATCTTTCTTTCATAGAGATAAATTCTTTCCTTGTGCCATATATTGGAGGGCAAGATTACTACAATATAACTAACTATAACAAAGAATATTCTCAAACAACAAACCACTTCACACAACAAAGACAAAACGAGTTTCGTAACTTTGAATTTATAGGAGGATATGGACAAAATCTTTTACAGGAGGTGGAAAAATATGCTCTTGTAGCCTCACAAATAGCCAAAGATTACGATTTTGATGTAATACACGCTCATGATTGGCTAACCTATAAGGCTGGAATAGTAGCAAAGAAAATTAGTGGAAAACCTCTTGTAATACACGTTCATGCAACAGAATTTGATAGAAGTGGAGAAAATGTCAATCAAACTGTTTATGATATAGAAAAAGAAGGTATGACGGAGGCAGACCATATTATAACGGTTAGTAATTACACCAAACGAATAGTGGTCAATCGCTATGCTCAGCCTTTGGAAAAGATAACCACCATATACAACGGTATAGAAGAAGGAGAAAAAAATATAAAGAAACTCCCCAACCATTTCAAAAAGAAAATAGTAACTTTTCTTGGCAGGGTTACTTTTCAGAAGGGACCAGATTATTTTGTAGAGGCGGCCGAAAAGGTTATAAAAAAAGACCCTAATATTATCTTTGTTCTTGCGGGAAGTGGAGATATGCTTAACCGAATGATAGCCTTAGTTGGCAAAAAACGTATATCCAAAAACTTTTTCTTTACAGGTTTTCTCAAAGGAAAGGATGTGGAAAAAATGTTCCGTATGAGCGATGTTTATGTAATGCCTTCGGTTTCGGAGCCTTTTGGAATTTCTCCTTTGGAGGCTATGCGTGAGGGAGTACCTACTATTATTAGCAAACAAAGTGGAGTTAGTGAGGTGGTTTCTTATGCTATAAAAGTAGATTTTTGGGATATAGATGCAATGGCAGATGCAATATACTCACTTACTCACTATTCTGCCATAAGCAATATGATAACAAAAAACGCCTCAGAGGAATTACACAAAATCAATTGGGACAAAGCCACAAGGGAAATATTGGATGTTTATAATAAGGTAAGCAATCAAATAGTAGCAAAATAATTTTAGACCAAGAAAAAAGAAGAGATATGAAAAGCATTTGTTTTTATTTTCAAGTACATCAGCCTTTTAGGTTAAGGACATATAGATTTTTTGATATAGGAGAAAGTCATCATTATTACGATGATATACAAAATCGTTGGCTATGCAGACGTATTGCCGACAAGTGTTATTTGCCTATGAATGCTCTGCTCTTAGAGTTAATAAACAAATATAATGGCAGGTTTAAAGTTGCTTTCTCCATTACCGGAACGGCTTTGGAGCAATTTATGGAATATACTCCTGAGGTGGTAGATTCTTTTCAAGCATTGATAAAAACCGGTTGTGTAGAGTTGTTGGGAGAAACCTATATGCATTCTTTGGCTGCTCTAAAAAGTGAGGATGAGTTTGCTACTCAAGTAAAAATGCATACGGAATTGATGCAAAAACTTTTCAATACAACTCCTTCCGTTTTTAGAAATACCGAGCTTATATATTCGGATGATATTGGCAGAATGGTAAGACGCATGGGCTTTAAGGCACAATGCATAGAGGGAGCAAAACAAATGTTGGCTTGGAGAAGTCCTAACTATGTTTATCAGCATAGAGATTATAATGGTTTGAAACTTCTTTGCAAAAACTTTCAACTTTCTGACGATATTGCTTTTAGATTTTCTCAACATTCTTGGCAAGAATATCCTTTGACTACAGAAAAATACGTCTCTTGGCTAAATGCAGTGGATAATCCGGAGTGCATTAATCTGTTTATGGATTATGAAACCTTTGGCGAGCATCAATGGAAGGAGACGGGTATTTTTGAGTTTATGAAATATTTGCCTGAAAGAGTTTTTGCTGATAGCGATTTTGGATTTGCAACTCCTTCGGATATAGTTGATAATAGTGAGGCAAAAGATATTCTCTCTTCTGTTACGCCTATTTCTTGGGCAGACGAGGAAAGGGATATTTCTGCATGGCTTGGCAATGATATACAAAACGATGCTTTTGACCAAATCTACGAATTAGAGAAACAGGTAAAGAAGATAGACAACCCAGATTATTTGAATATTTGGAGGCATTTGCAAACCTCAGATAATTTTTATTATATGTGTACGAAGTGGTTTTCTGATGGCGATGTTCATAAATATTTCAATCATTATTCCTCTCCATATGAGGCTTATACCAATTATATGAACATTCTCAGTGATTTCCGTTTATGCATAGAAAAAGAGTAAAACATTGTTAAAGAACCTTAAAAAAAAATTAAAAAACATTCTCACACACTATGTAAGAATGTTTTTTTTGTAAAAAATTGTAAATCATTCGCTGGTTAATGAAAAAAACTTACCTTTGCAAAATAAAAAACATAGAGAATAATGAAAAGAATTAATATACTTATTTTGTTTGTTTCGTTATTGTTTTTAGCAAGTGCCTGTAGTAATATTATTTGGATATGTTCGGAAACAAAAAAGACCATAAAAAATGCAAGCAAATATACGGATTATACTGCTCTGTCAGTAGAGGATTTGAGAAATATATTTCGTTCTGATACCACACATTATAAAATAGTGGATTTTTATGGTGCGTGTTGTGGTCCGTGTATATATCGTTTTCAAAGTGTATAT
>JAUNWC010000154.1 GCA_030540495.1 Bacteroidota bacterium | reverse complement strand
GACCAACTTGTAGAGCAAGGACTTCTACTTTGGCAAAGAGAAAATATATACTAAGAAGAATAATTTTTACGTTATACACAAATAAAAAGAATAAAACGAAAATTTTATATAGCAATGGATACAATAAAGAGAACAGAAATAAAATTCTTATTTACACAAGAGGCAAAAGAATTGGTAAATAAACAAGTTTGCGTTAAAGGATGGGTAAGAACAAAGAGGGGAAATAAGGCAGTCGCTTTTATAGCACTAAACGATGGAAGTACTATAAATAATATACAAATAGTTGCCGATGTAGAGAAATTTGGAGAAGATTGCTTAAAAAGAATAAGCACAGGAGCCTCTCTTATGGCAGAAGGAATACTTGTGGAAAGTATGGGCAAGGGACAGAGTGTTGAAATACAAGCCACTAATATAGAAATATATGGAGAGGCGGATGTAAATACTTACCCTTTGCAAAAGAAAGGTCATACTATGGAGTTTCTTAGAGATATTGCCCATTTGCGACCAAGGACTAATACTTTTGGAGCCATTTTAAGAATACGTCACAATATGGCGTTTGCTATTCACAAGTATTTTAACGACCATGGCTTTTTCTATTGGAACAGCCCTATAATTACGGCTTCTGATTGCGAAGGAGCAGGAGAAATGTTTCAGGTTACTACTTTGGAGGCAGATAATTTACCTAAGAACGAGGAAGGAAAAACCGATTATACAAAAGATTTCTTTGGAGAAAAGGCTTATTTGACTGTTTCGGGTCAATTAGAAGGAGAGTTGGGAGCAACTTCCATAGGCAAAATTTATACTTTTGGTCCTACTTTTAGGGCAGAAAATTCTAATACCACAAGACATCTTGCTGAGTTTTGGCAAATAGAGCCTGAGATGGCTTTTTATGATATAAACGACAATATGGACTTGGCTGAAGATTTTATTAAATACCTTGTTCGTTATGCTTTGGAGAATTGCAAGGAGGATTTGGATTTTCTTTGCAAAATGTATGATAATTCTTTATTAGAAAGGTTGAATTTTGTAATTTCTCACGAATTTAAGCGTCTAACCTACACAGAGGCAATTGATATACTAACAAATAGCAAACATAAGTTTGAGGTGCCTGTTTCTTGGGGAATAGACTTGCAGAGCGAACACGAGCGTTATCTTGTTGAGAGTCATTTTAAATGCCCTGTTATACTAACAGATTATCCTAAGGAAATAAAATCCTTCTATATGAAACAAAACGAAGATGGCAAAACAGTTAGGGGTATGGACGTTTTGTTTCCACAGATAGGAGAAATTATTGGTGGAAGTGAAAGAGAGGCTTCCTATGATAAACTCTTAAACAGAATACAAGAACTTAATATGAATTTGGACAATTATCAATGGTATTTGGATACAAGACGCTTTGGCACAGTGCCTCACAGTGGTTTTGGACTTGGTTTTGAACGTTTGTTGTTATTTGTTACCGGTATGACAAATATTAGAGACGTTATTCCTTTTCCTCGTTATCCTAAAAATGCCAAATTCTAATGATTTCCAATTCTTTAACAACCAAATTACAGACAAAGTTTGCACCTGCACAGATTCAGTTTATGAAACTGTTGCAGTTGCCTTTGCAATCGTTAGACCAAAGAATAAAAGAAGAGTTAGAAAAAAACCCAGTATTGGAGGAAGATTACAACAAACAAACTGAGGATTTGCAAAAGGTTAGTGGTGAAGACAGCGATGATTATAACCTTTCTTTGTATTTTCAGGACGATGATTTGGCTGATTACAAGAAATCTATAAAACGCAATAACAACGAAAACAGAGTAGAGGCGGGAAATATTTTCTCTTCGGGTAGTACTTTTTATGAGGATTTGCTTAGCCAACTTTCTATGTTAGACCTTTCTGACCAAGAAAAAGAAATAGGAAAAAACATAATAGGCAATATAGACGAAAATGGTTATCTTACTCGCTCAACAGAGGCAATTGCCAACGATTATTTTTTTGCAAACAATGAAGAGATATCAAAGCAAGAGGTAGAAAAGGTCTTAAAAAAAATACAAACCTTTGACCCTGCAGGCGTGGGAGCAAGAGATTTGAGAGAAAGTCTTATAATACAACTTAACAAACTAATACAAAACGAGATAGAAACCAAGCAGGAATTAAGCCCCGAGCAAGAGAAGATAAATCACATTGCCTTAAAGATTTTGGAAAATCACTCTTACTTTGAAATGTTTAAAAACAAACAATACCCTATTCTTAAACAAAAGTTGAAAATAGAAAATGAGTGTTTGGACTCTGCTTTATCGCTTATCAAAAGTCTAAATCCTAAGCCTGCAATTTCTAATAGCAATACCGTTTTTGAAAACATATACATTACTCCAGATTTCTTTGTGTGGAACAATGATGGCAGAGTAGAATTTCAACTCAATAAGTCTTATTCCCATTCTTTGAAAATAAGCAGTTATTACGCCTCTATGCTTGAAAAATACAGAGAAACCAAAAAGAAGAACAACTCAGAGAAACAAGCATTTAATTTTATTAAAGAAAAGATGGACTCTGCCAATGAATTTATTTCTGCTTTGGATAAAAGAGAGGATACGCTTTCTAAGGTAATGGCTGCTATTATCAAATTTCAGTATTCTTATTTTTTGGAAGGAGATATAGACAAAAGACGACCTATGCGTTTGGTAGATATCTCTCTTTTGACGGGGTGCGATGTTTCTACTATTTCAAGGGTTGCCTCCAACAAATATGCTCAAACTCATTTTGGAACTTTTTTGCTTAAAGATCTCTTTTCTAATGCTTTGGAGGATAGCAAGGGGAATATTGTTTCTTCTGATACGGTTAAGTCTCTTATAGTAGAGTTGATAAATAACGAAAACAAACAAAAACCTTTGACCGATGACAAAATAGTCTTGCTATTAAAGGAAAAAGGTTATGACCTCGCTCGTAGAACGGTGGCAAAGTATAGAGATTTGCTCAATATACCGGTAGCAAGACTAAGAAAAACTTTCTAAATTATTGTTTAGCACATAGATATATGAAAAATATTATACTTTTTTTGATTACTCTCACTCTTCTATATAATGCTAAGGCTCAAGAGAAAGAAGACACAAGAAGCAAAAATAGACGTTTTGCTGATTCTATGTACTATGAGCATACCATAAAAAAACAAATCTCTGAAAGCAAGAAAACTGATACTACGGCTCTAAAAAAATTGTCCATAACCCCAAACTCCCAAAACACTATTAAAAACACAAACGAGATACCCTCTTCTACCTTATACCAGCATAAATGGATAACCGAAAGAGTAAAAGACGGCAATGTTTCTCTTAAAGACCTCCCCGATGAAATAACCATAAGGCTTTGTGGCAAAAACAATAACGAAAAATTTTGTTTTCCTTATAAGGGATGCAAAACCTCTTCATATGGTTGGCGTTGGGGAAGGGCTCATACGGGTGTGGATATTGCCTTAGATGTTGGCGATACTATTTATGCGGCTTTTGACGGAGTTGTAAGAGTTTCCAAGTATAATGGAGGTTATGGTAATATGGTTTTAATAAGACACTACAATAATTTGGAAACCCTTTATGGGCATATGTCCGTTCTCAAAGTAAAAGTTGGTCAAAAGGTTAAGGCTGGTGATGTTATAGGTTTGGGAGGTTCTACGGGTAGAAGCACCGGACCTCATCTTCATTTTGAATGTCGCTTGCTCTATGCTTGCATAGACCCGGAGTGGATTGTAGATATAAGCAATAATTGTTTGAAAACCAAGATACTGAAAATAGATAAGTCCTTTTTTGGTGTTGCAGGCTCTCTTTCCTTAGCCCAAAATAAGACAAAGCCTACCAAACTTGCAAAGGTTAATAAATGCTTGGAGGGAACAAAATACGTATCTCAAAGTGAGTTAAATTCTCTTGTAGCAAAAAAGGAGAAGAAGAAAAACGAATTTGCCGTTATAAACAACAAAGATAAAAGTACTTGGAGGTATTATCAGGTGAAAAACGGCGATACTATTGAAAATATTTGCTCTCGTTATCATATCAAAAAAGAAGACTTTTTAACCATTAATAATGATGTTTCTGAGTTGAAAGAAAACCAAAGAGTAAGAATAAGGTAAATAAATTTTTCAGGCTTTTTTTGATAGGTTTTAATAGGTTGTAATAGGTTGTAATAGTAGACGCATAAGCGCATAACAAAAAGTAATGGCTGTGCCATATAAAAACAGGCTGTGCCTGTAACCTATAAAAAAATTGTATTAACTTTGCAAAAAAGAAAGAGAATGAAAACTATTTTTATAAAATCATTGTTTCTTATGCTTGTGCCTCTTTTGTTTTTTGCTTGCAAGAGTGAGAAAGAGAATGACTTGCAAAAAGTTGCTTTAAAGGGCAAAGTAAAATCTGTGCGAGAAATAAGTTATGAGGCTTGGGGCAACGCCGATACCTTAGTACAAGGAGATATTTTGGACAATCAGGGAACGGAAAATTCCTATATACAATACAATAAAAAAGGCTTTATTACAGATATTTACAAATACGATAAGGAAAATCAAATAAAATACAAATGGCATTTTTATTACGACAAAAAACAAACCAAACAACTATCTGCCAAACGCTATGAAGCCAAAGATTTTCAACAAGATAGCACCTACTACATTTATGACAAAAAGGATAGACCAATAGAATATGTGCATTGCAACGAAAAAGGAGAAATACAAAAAAGAATCCTCTCTAAGTACGACAAAAACAATAATATAGTAGAGGAAAAAGTATTAAGTGCAGAGAATTTGTTGGATAAGATAACAAAGTTTAAATACAAGAAAAACAAATTAGTAGAGGGAAAAAGTTATGATA
>JAUNWC010000153.1 GCA_030540495.1 Bacteroidota bacterium | reverse complement strand
ATTCATTCCATTGGCAAGACAAGAGAAAGTAATACCCCATTTATTTTGCTCTTCTATGCTTTTTGTAATATTTGCAGGCAAAGAGTTATTTGTGCTTGATGGATTAGTAAGACGTCCAATAAATGTCTTCATATTGCTCACAGCAACCATAAAGCCTTCTCCAGGATAGACACTATCTTGAGTAGTACTCCAAGAGCCATTATTACGATTGTAGGTGTATAGACAACTACCTTGAATAGTCCCTTGTGTTACTGTAAAGTTATCTATAGTAATAGTATTAGAAAAAGGATTACCATAAGCAAAGTAATAAGGAGGGGTGGACGTTCTGTTAGTATTAGATATATTCCTTGTTGCATCTGTTATAGGGGAATATGGAACAGAAACAAAGGCTTTGTAAATATCAGCATCTTCAGATGAAACTATGGTGGTACCAGCGTTGTTTTCATAAAAAGGCCAAACAAAATAACCTGCTGCACTATACATAGTACTGTTTGCATATAATCCATCTGAAGACCAATTGTTATTATCGTAGTCATACGTAAAAATAGCAATATCGCAATGAGGATAACTGCTATTAGCAACATCCGTAACAGATTCATCTACCGTGAAATCTGAAGCATAATACCAAGGAATATTTTGATTATAAAGGCTGGCTGTATTGCCAACACCAGAAACATAGTTCCAAACACCATTCTTAAGAACGATATAAGACTGACCTTTAAAAGATAAATATTTCAAATTACTACTCCCTGCAAAAGCATTATAAATATTTGTTAATTCAAGAGTAGAACCTTCGGCAACAGTAATGCTTTTTAATGCAGAGAAGTTTGGAAACGCTTCTATTCCTATACCTTTTATAGAGGAAGGAATATTTATAGAGGTTATAATAGTTGAAATATCTATATCACTACCCCCAAAAGCACCATATTCAAAAGCATGTATTTCTATACCTGTAACTGTTGCATAAGACACAATAGTAGTACCATTAATTGTAGCAGTAACAGGTATCATCAAAGGAATATTTAAATATTTGCCTGTAAAATCACTTGCTGCACCTTTAACAATTGCAGTTACACTACCTGAAGAATTTTGTATACTATAAATAATACCATTTACGTGCACTGTATCTGGATAAGTTTGTGCTTGAGAAACTAAAGGAAGTGAAAAAAGAAAAGCAAATAAAAGGAATAATTTTAATTGTTGTTTTGTTTTTAATCGTTTGGTTATTAACGATTTACCCCCCCCCATATAGGCTACTGCAAGAAGGCAATAAAACTCCGCCTTGGAGGATTTTTTTGTTTAATAATGTACTCATACTTTTTTGAAATTTTAATTAATTATTACGAATTTTTACATTGCAAAAATAATGCCATTTGAGAAACTAAGAAAATATTTTTTTATTTTTTTTGTTTATTTTCTTTCTAATTTTTTGGTGGAGAGCAAGCCACAGGCAGCCATAATATCTTCGCCTTTGGAGGCTCGTATGGTAGTCAAAAATCCTTTTTTGTTTAGTTTTTGTTGAAAAAGAATCATTTTTTCTCTTTCCACTCCTTTGTAAATGCTGTTTGGTATGGTATTAAAAGGTATTAGATTTATTCTACATTTTAGCCCGTTCAATAGTTTTAGAAGGCTGTTTATATGTTTGTCTTGGTCGTTTAAGCCCTCAAAAACAATGTATTCAAAGGTAAGATGCCTTTGCTTTGTCCAATCAAAACGCCTAAGCACTTTAATAACTTTCTCTATGGAATAAACCTTTTCTATGGGCATTATCCTCTCTCTTTCCATAGGAATAGGGTTGTGAAGAGAAATGGCTATATCTACATTTGTTTGCTCCAAAAACTGCTCCAAAAAAGGCAAATAGCCTGCTGTGGAAACGGTTATGCGTTTGGGAGAAAAACCATAACCATACTCCTTGCACAATATTTCCAAACTTCTTTTTACCTCAAAAAAATTGTCCAAAGGTTCGCCCATACCCATGTAAACAATGTTTTTTATCTGCCTATACTCTTCTACTGAGCGAAAAATATTAAGTATTTCGTTTGTGGATAAGTTGCGTTTGAATCCTTGTTTGCCCGTTGCACAAAAATCGCAATTCATTTTGCAACCTGCTTGTGTTGAAATACAAAGAGTTACTCTTTCTTTGTCAAAAATACATACTGCCTCTACAAAGGTATCCTCTGAGTATTGAAACAAATATTTTTTTGTGCCGTCTTTTGAGGTCAAAACCTGAACGTATGGAGTAATGCCAAAGAAGAACTCTTTATTTAAAACCTCCCTAAAAGATTTGGAAATATTGCTCATCTCCATAATAGAAGTAGCGTCTTTTTTATACAACCAATCAGAAATTTGTTTGGCTACAAATTTCTTTTGTCCATATTGCTCGGTTATTCTTTCCAAGTCTTCCAATGTTTTGCCAAAAAGATAATCTTTTTCTTTCATCCCTTGTAGTATTTGCCTTGATAGGTGTTGCGTTTTATCATTTCGGTTTCTATTTGCTCTACTATGGACTCGTTTCTCAAAGACGACCAGGCAGACAAAACATTGTAGCGAGAAGGTACTTCGGAAACAAATCTTTCTATAACAATCTTTGGAGACAAACGTTCCAAAAAAGAGATGATAAAATCCTTGTATTCCTCAAAAGTAAAAAGATGAAAAAGAGAAGAATTTTGTTTGTATTCCTTTTCCATAGTGGTATTTTTGAGTATCTGCAATTGATGAAACTTTATGCTATCCAAAGGTAAAGAGGAAATAATCTCTGCCTCTTTTAGCATTTCTTCCATTGTTTCTCCGGGCAAGCCAAAGATAAGATGACCGCCGGTTTTCAAATCATATTTCTTACAAAGCAAAAGAGCCTCTTTGGTTTGCAAAAAAGTATGACCGCGGTTTATCTTTTGCAAAGTCTTGTCATAACAACTCTCTATGCCAAACTCCACAATAATATGATATTCTTTATTTAAGGAATGTAGGTATTTTATTTTTTCTTCGTCTATGCAGTCGGGTCTGGTACCTAAGACAAGTCCGCAAATTTTTTCGTGCCGTAGAGCCTCAGAGTATCTTTGTTGCAAAATTTCCAAAGGTGCATAGGTGTTTGAGTAGGCTTGAAAATAAGCAAAGTATTGTTTTACTTTCTTGTATCTCCATTGATGAAACTTTATTCCCTCGTTGATTTGCTCGGTAATGGAAGCATATTCTCTACAATAAGAGGGGTTAAAAGCCTCGTTGGAGCAAAACGTACAACCATTATAAGAAATACTCCCATCTCTGTTTGGACAAGTAAAACCTGCATCTATACTTAGTTTTTGTATTCTTGCTCCATATTCCTTTTTCATATAAGAGGAATAGGCATTAAAAGGTCGTTGTGTTTGCCAAGAAAAGTTGTTCATTTACTTGTTGTTGGAAGAATACATTAGAAGAGAAGCCAAATGTATGGTTCTTAGGTTGGGGATTTCGTTTTTTTGTATATAGTTCTCCAATTGCATAAGACAAGTGGCATCGGTGGAGGTTATGTATTCTGCATTAAGAGAAAGGGCTTTTTCTACTTTCTTTTTAGCAAGTTGAGTACTTACTGGCTCGTTATACATATATAATCCGGCTCCATAACCGCAACAAAAATCACATACCTCTTTATTTACCAATGTTAGCCCCTTAACCTTACTCAATATAAACCTAACTTCCTCTTGAATATCGTACTCATTTAGAGATTTGCAATTGTTGTGAAGAAAAACCCTGAAAGGAAACTCTGCTCCCAATTCACAATCGCTTTTTTGAGCAAGTATGAATTGAGAAACGTCCATTATTCTTTCAGACAAAGACTTATAATTGTTGTGGTAAGAGGTATTGTAGAAAAGTTTGCCAAAATTGTTTTTTATATATCCCAAACAAGAGGCAGAGCAACCTACTATCATATTCTTGCCCGAGAAATCAGCCAAAAACTTTTCGCCCAAGCGTTTAGCCTCTTTCCAGTTGCCATTGTCATACAATACTCTGCCACAACAGGTTTGCTCGGTATTGTAATTGACCTTTGCCCCCATTTTTTCTATCAAAGATATTAGGTCAAAACCTATCTGAGGGCAAAACTCATCCACACAGCAAGGAATAAAAACATCTACCTCTTCCATCTGAGTTTAGAAAATTTCTTTTAACACCTCTGCTCTATAGTCCTTTATGTAGTTTTTGATAAACTTGTCCATAGATACTTTTTTGTTGTAGCCTTTGGCAAAATAGACAAGCAAAGGTTCTAAGTCCGCTGCCGACCTATATCCCATCTCCACAGTAACAGGTGAAAAATCTCCTTTGCGAATAACCAAAGAAGGATAACCGCCTCCTCTTTGTCCTTCCCAAAGCAAAGACATAAGTTCGTGAGTGGAGTATTTGCCTTTTGCGTTCTTTTGAGCATGATATACTTTGCCGTTAATGGTAATATCTTTGGAGCCTTCGGCATCAAACTTTACTGGGTAGTAATACTTATTTAGTATGCGAGCAACGGTATCGTTGGAGAAAGTTTTTTGGTCTAAGACCTTACACCATCCACACCAAGAGGTATAGCAGTCTATAAACAAAGGTTTGTCTTGTTTGGAGGCTGAGGCAAGAGCCGTCTCCACGTCCATCCATTCTACTTTAGCCTCTGTTTCGGTGTTTTCTTGTGCCATAATATTAAAGGACAATACCGATACAACTAATAACAAAGCAAGTTTTATTCTTTTCATATCTTTTTTATTTTTGTGATTATTTGCCTTTAATAACGTACTTTCTTGTTAAATTATTTTATAAAAGTTAGTATTTTGTGTTTTTTATAGGTTGTAATAGGTTATGATAGGTTAGCATAGGTTGTAATAGG
>JAUNWC010000152.1 GCA_030540495.1 Bacteroidota bacterium | reverse complement strand
TAACCTATCGTAACCCATATAAAACAGCCTGTGGTTGTAAGCCATTTTTATATTTTTTTCTATCTTTGCAAAAAGTAGTGTAGTTATGAAGAAAATACTTATTACAACGGATTTCAATGATTTATCGCTTAATGCTTGTTTGCGTTTTTGCAAATATATGTTTAAGGATAGTACAACGGATTATTATCTTTTGCATGTTAGTGAATCCATAGGCTTTTTTGGTCGTTTGCTTGGAGGACAAGAAAAATCCCCTGAGTATCAGCAACTTCAATTAGAAGAGTTGAGAAAAAACGTAAAAAAACTTTATGATTTGGATGTTAAGCCTTATATAAGAAAAGGCTCCGTTACCGAGCAAATAAATACTTTTGCAAGGGAAATAACAGCAAGTTTGATAGTAGCAGGCACTTCAAATACCAACGTCCATGCCATAGGAGCAAATACTCATAGACTTATTCGCACTTCTGATTATCCTATTATGACGGTTAATCTTGCTATAGACCCCAAGCCGATAAGAAATATTGTTCTCCCTATAGAGTTGTATCTTTCTTCTCGCCAAAAAGTACCTTATGCGGTAAAATGGGCAAAACATTTTAATGCAAAAATTACTCTTTTGATAGGCACTTGGGAAGGGCAAGATACCGAAGACTACAACAAAATAAAAGTTATAGGCTCTGGGACACAAAAATTTATCTTAGATAAGGGTATAAATTGTGATATGGTCGTATTGAAAAACCTCCAAACAGGCAAAGACTATGCTGACGAAGTTATAAAATACATAAACAACGAAGACAATAAAGCAGATATATGTATGGTTATGGGCAGAGATGAATCTACGGATTTTGCCCTTGACCCAAGAGCACAAGACGTTGTTCGTTTTGCAAAGGTACCTGTTATCTGCATTCCTTTGAAACATGGGGGAATGAAAACCGAATTTTTATAATTTAAGATAAGTTTTTATAGGTTAGCACAAGTTAGAATAGGTTGGAGGCACAGCCTCCTTTTATGAGGGCTAAGCCGTTACTTTTTGTTATACGCTTATAAAGTCTCCTATTATAACCTATAATAACTTATGCTAACTTATCTCAACCTATAATAACCTATATATTTTTGATTTTAATCATTCTTGTAGCATTTAATACACAAAGAACCATAACTCCCACATCTGCAAAAACAGCCATCCACATTGTTGCTACACCAAAGGAGGCTAATACCAAAACCAAAACCTTTATAAGAATAGCAAACACTACATTTTGAGAAGCCACTTGCAAAGTTTTGCGAGCAATCTTAATGGCGGTGGCTATCTTAGAAGGCTTGTCATCCATAAGAACTATATCAGCGGCCTCTATTGCAGCATCGGAGCCTAAACCTCCCATAGCAATACCCACATCAGAGAGAGCCAATACAGGAGCATCGTTGATGCCATCACCTATAAAGGCAACTTTGTTGTTGTTAGATATTTGTTTGTTTTCCTCTACTATTTTCTTTACCCAAGAAACTTTGTCTTGTGGCAATAAACCTGCATAAAATTCTGTTAAGCCCAATTCCTCGCTAACAGATTTTGCCACTTCTTGTTTGTCGCCTGTCAGCATTATAAGTTTGTTTATACCCAAATTCCTCAATTGTTGCATAGCCGATTTGGAATCTGATTTTATCTTATCCGAAATAACAATATGTCCAGCGTATTCATCATTTATAGCAACGTGTATTATTGTACCCACTTTGGAACAATCGTGCCACTGAATATGCAAAGCATCCATAAGTTTTGTATTGCCAACGGCTATGGTTTTGTCGTTTATCTTGGCAATAATTCCTTGACCTGCAATTTCTTTTTCTATCATTACCGAGCAACTATCGTTCTCGTTTGGATAAGCGTTTTTCAAAGATATGGCTATGGGGTGAGAAGAAAATCTTTCTGCATGAGCAACAAGGTGTAGAAGTTGATTTTCTGTTATTTTATCGGGATGCACGGCAGAGACTTCAAATTGTCCTTTGGTTAATGTGCCAGTTTTGTCAAAGACCATAGTACTTACCTTTGATAACGTATCCATGTATGCACCGCCTTTGATAAGAATACCTTTTTTGGATGCTCCTCCTATGCCTCCAAAGAAAGTCAAAGGCACAGATATTACCAAAGCACAAGGACAAGAAACTACAAGGAAAGTCAATGCCCTATTAAGCCAAATAGGAAAACAGGTGGCAAAACTTTGAGCAAACAAAGGAGGAACAAAAGCCAAAACCACAGCACAAATAACCACTATAGGAGTATAGACTTTGGCAAAACGTCTTATAAATGTTTCACTCTTTGATTTGTTTTGAGCAGAGTTTTCCACCAAATTGATAATTTTTGCAACTGTGGAGTCTTCATATTTCTTTGTTACTCTAACTTTTAATACCCCCGATATATTTATGCAACCAGAGACTATTTCATCCGAAACACTAACATCCTTTGGCAAACTTTCTCCCGTTAGGGCAACAGTGTTAAGAGCAGAATTACCTTCTATTATCACTCCATCCAAGGGCACTTTTTCTCCCGGACGAATAATTATTATGGAATTTACTTTAACTTGCTGGGGATCATATTCTTTTATTTCTCCATTTTCCTCAACGTTTGCCCTTTCGGGACGAATATTCATCAAAGAGGCTATACTCTTACGAGAATTGTCGCTTGCATAATCTTCAAAAACTTCTCCCACTTGAAAGAAAAGCATAACAAAAACAGCCTCCAAAAATTCTGTCTCTGTATTTGGCAAAAAGCCTATACACAAGGCTCCTATTGTAGCAATAGCCATAAGGAAATCTTCATTGAAAAGATTGCCCTTAAAACCCTCTTCTATTGCTTCAAGTATTACATCATAACCTGCTACAATATAAGGTATTAGATAGATTAAAAGGAGCCAATAAACCTCTAAACTACAATTCTTTTCTATTATTACTGCACCTATCAACAGCAATGAGGCAACAATGATTCTTATTATTTTCTTTTTCATAGCAAAATATTTTTTTATTCTTTTGCAAAATTACATTCTATCTCTTGCAACCAAGTTGCAAAGTTGATTTTGTAAATAAAAAGTTATAATTTTGCAAGAAAATATCCCTAAGGTTATGGAAGAAGAATTGTTGAAAAAATTAGAAGATAAGGGAATAAAACCTACGGCTAATAGAATATTGGTGCTTAGGACTATGATGGAGAAAAACTGCCCTATGAGTTTAACAGATTTGGAACAGGAGTTACTTACCTTAGACAAGTCAAGTATATATAGGGTTATGGAATTGTTTGCAAAAAATGATGTAGCAGATACTTTTGAGGACGGAAGAGGTGTGGAAATGTATGAACTTTGTAAGGCAAAAGGACATTGCGACAATACCGATGCACACATGCATTTTTATTGTGAAAAATGCCACAAATCTTTTTGTCTAAAAGAACTGAAAACAAAGTATTTAGACGTTCCAAAAGACTTTAGAATAAATTCCTTTTCCTTTGTTATAAGAGGGCTTTGCAACAAGTGTAGATAAAGGAATTTTTGATTAAAATATTGTCAATAAATAAAAAAAGACTATCTTTGCAAAAGTTTTTTCACAAATCACAAATCATAATTAAAAAAATTGTTTAACAAGTAAAAAACACACGAACGATGAAGACAGTATCAATGAGCGGTTCTCTAAGAGAGAACGTAGGGAAAAAAGATACTAAAGCCTTGAGAAGTGAAGGCAAAGTTCCTTGTGTTCTTTATGGCGGTAAAGACGAGCAGATAAAATTCTCTGTTCCTAACAAGGATTTTATTCCATTGTTATTTACCCCAGATACCAACTATGTAAAAATCAACATAGACGGCAAAGAACACAACGCCATACTTCAAGACATTCAGTATCATCCTGTAAATGATGAAGTTTTACATGCAGATTTTCTAAGAATCTTTGACGACAAACCTATCAAAATTGCTGTTCCTGTAAAAACAACAGGCACTGCTCCGGGAGTACTTCAAGGTGGAAAACTTAACCTAAAAATGAGAAAGGTAAGACTTTATGGTTTGCCTAACAGTATTCCACAAGAAGTAGTTTTGGATATCAGCAAATTAAACATAGGTCAAGGAATAAAAGTTTCTGAAATATCTATACCTGAAGTAGAATGCTTGGAAGTAAAATCTTCTATAGTTGTTGCTATTAAGGCTACAAGAAATGCTAAAATGGCTGCAGGAAATGCTACAGAAGAGAGTGCTGCGGAATAATCTAAGCAAATAATTTATCATAAATAAGTAAAGGCTTTATTTGAAGTTAAATAAAGCCTTATTTTTATTAGAAGAAGCAAAGAGAAAAGGAAATGAAGTTGTTTAATCTATTTTTGAATAGAAAACAAAACAAAGAAACAGAAAACACTATGGAAAAATATCTTATAGTAGGCTTAGGCAACCCAGATAAAGAATACGAAAACACAAGGCATAACATAGGATATGAGATTGTGGAGCATTATTTGAAGTTTGTGAATGAGAACAGGGAAGAAAAGTTTGCTTTTTCCTCTGATAGATATGGTTTTGTGGCAAAGACTAAACTAAAAGGAAGACAAGTTTTTCTTCTAAAACCTACTACCTATATGAACCTATCGGGCAAAGCCGTAAGATATTGGTTGGAGAAAGAAAAAATAAATATAAAAAACACTTTGATTATAGTGGATGATTTGGCTCTGCCTTTGGGAAGTATAAGACTAAGATATAAGGGTAGCGATGGAGGACACAATGGGCTAAAAAATATTATTGAACTTCTTGGGACTTCTAATTTTAATAGATTAAGATTTGGCATAGGAAGTGATTTTCATAAGGGGGAACAAGTAGATTTTGTTTTG
>JAUNWC010000151.1 GCA_030540495.1 Bacteroidota bacterium | reverse complement strand
AAAAATATCGGTTAGGTCTTTGGATAACAAAAATTCTCTTTACAAATCGGTTTTTGCTTCTATTACAGAGAATATGCCTTTGCCAAAGGTGAATAAATATTATAAAATATCTAACACACAGGGAGTTACAAAACAGGATATAATCAATATGGAGAATGGCGATGTTTTTCTTGCCGAGAGCGAAAACAATCAGAGTAAAGCATTTTTGTTTGCTGTGCCTTTTTCGGAAGATTTTTCGGATTTTTGCAAACAGAGTATTTTCGTTCCTACATTGTGGAATATGGTTTTGTATTCCGAGAGATTAATAAAGCCTTTTTTATTTACTAATGATAATTCTTTTACGGATATTTCTCTTTTTGCAGATAGCATTGATTCGGAGGTTGTTAGCATTAATTCTGCTAATTCAAATATTTCTATTATTCCTCAAATGCAAAGAAAAAATAACAACATAGGTTTTAGACTAAACAATCAAATCAAACAAGCAGGTATATATTATATAAAAGATAAAGAGAAAATATTGGGAGCCATTGCTCTGAATTATCCAAGAGAAGAATCAAAGTTGATGTTTGCCTCCTCTTTACAACTACATAAGACCATAAGACAATTGGGATTAAATAATGCAGAAGTTTTTGATAATAAAAAAATGATAGCAACTTACTTTACTCAAAGCAATAAAAAGTTTGATTTTACGTTTTGCATAATCTTGGCTTTGGTTTTATGTCTGTTATCAGAGATAATTCTTTTGCGTAGAATGAGAAAATAGTTAATAATTTTGAGTTTAAATGAAAAGGTATTTTATATTATACTTCGCTTTTATTCTTGTTACTCCGAGCCTTATTGCTCAACAAGCCGATACTTCCAAGACTTCTGTTCCCAAACGTTGGTCAAAGAAAACGGATATTATCATAACTATGGAGCAAACTCAGATAGACAATTGGTCGGCAGGTGGTTATAGTAATTTTACCTTTGGTTCGTTTCTCAAAGGTTACTACAACTATCTTAATGGCAAGCACAAATTAGACAATACCTTAGAACTTTCATACGGCAGGACGCGACAGGATATTAGTGGAGATGGTATTTGGGATAACTCTAACCGATGGAAAAAAAGTGATGATAAAGTAGAACTTAACTCTATCTATGGTTACAAAGCGGTAGGCAATTGGAATTACTCGGTTTTGCTTAATCTAAAAAGTCAGTTTGACAATGGATACAAGAATGATACAATTTTGATTTCCGCTGGTTTATCCCCCGCAACTCTTACTTCTTCTGCAGGTTTGGAATACAAAAAGAAATACTTTTCGGTTCTTTTTTCCTTCCTTACAGGCAAAACCGTTTATGTTTTGGATAAGCGTTTGAGAGGACGTTCTTTGGGATATTCAGATGAAATAGACGATGCTTGGAAATTTTCGTTAGGCTCCTATATTAAATTGTTCTATAATAGAGATATAACCAAAAATATAAATATTTTGTGTAAAATGGATTTTTTCTATGATTACGAAAAACCACTTATAGACACAGATATTTCTGGCGAAGTATTCGTAACCTTTAAGATATTCAAATATTTGAGTACTTTTTTTGATATTCAAATGGTTATGGATAAAGATTTTTCAACCGACCTTCAATTCAAGGAAAGATTTGGTATTTCAATTCCTTTTACTTTCTAAAATATTGGCTTTTTTATAGGGTAGAAACTTAGCCTCCTTTATAAGTTACAGCCTGAGGCTGTTTATAAGCAAAGGTTATAGGTTAGCATAGGTTGGCAAAGCCACTAAACAGAGATTTTAGTACGCTTATGCGTCTTATAGAACAGCCTCAGGCTACAACTTATGCTAACCTAACCAATCAAAAAATATTCATTTTTTTTGATAAAATATTTGGTAGGATAAAAAATTATTACTACCTTTGCCCCGTAAAAAGGAACACGACTATAACGAACTCTGTATTCTACACTTACTACTCCATACAAAAAATAATGATTAATAAGGTTTTGAGTATATTCTCTAAATCTATAAAAATAAATGGAGGTTTCCGAAAATCCAACAACAGAGTAGGGAAAAATAAATAAATTAAATAAATTATGAAAAAATTATTTATTCTGCTTACGTTATTAGTAGGTATTGGTTGTACAAGTGTATTTTTTACTGCTTGCAACAATGAAGACGATGGTCTAAAAACTCAAAACACTGTGAGTTTTCAGCAAAAAATCAAATTAAGAGGTACGGTGTTATGTTATGCATGGAAATTAGTGAAAGACAAGTGGGTGAGAGTAGTTGTTAGGTGTGAATGCTATTTTGACACAAGAACTGGTATGCTGTACGTTATTGAGAATACTGCTGTAGAGCTAACAGCTGATGGTACTCCTGTAGAATGTATTGCCTTTAATCCAGATGATAAAGGCAATCCTAATCCAGGAAAATTCTCTTTTGTAGGAGTTGATGATGGAGTGTGTTATGCATCATTTACTCAAGATGAAATGTTAAAGCATTTTAATACTAAGGAGGAATAAACCTATGAAAAGATTATTTGTTTGTATCGTTTGTTCTTTTCTGATGTTTGGCAATCTTTATTCTCAGATACCTAAAGAGTTCTGGGGAACTTTTAAGGTAGAGTTTCATGATAATTTAGAGGAACTTGCTAAACAAATCCATGATGGATTAATGGATATACCTAATAATCCTAATGGTATAGTATTATATGACAATGATTTGAGTATTAGCAATATGAAGAATACCGTATCTCAAGGTAATGTCATTTATCCTCGCGGAGTTGTTTTGGTAGATGAAGAAGGAACAGAAGCCAGTATTGCAGATTTGGCAATGTCACTCCGAAAAAATGGTTATCAAGTTATAGATAAGGAAAACAATGAAACCTATGACCCTGATGATATGACTCTGATTATAGATTCTAATAGTATTTACAAGAAAAATAACAATACAGGAACAGTTTCTCTTGTTTATAAACTAAAAGATAATGATACTTTCACCTTAATGCCAGTTGAAGATTCTGCTTTCTTTGATGCTCCAAATTATTATAAAATGGATTTAGAGAAAGGCGAGCGTTTGCATTTAACTAAATATACGAAAGCTAATGATAGTTCCTATATAGAATTGGGATATGTAAATGGTAGTGCGTATATTTCAGTTATGTGTGGTTTGTGGAATCCTTATATATTGCATCCTATAAAAGAAGAAAAACCATTATAAACATTTGACTAAGGAGGTAAAGTTCTTACCTCCTTTTTTCTAAAATGTTTATATATTTATATTTGATAACCAGTCTGTATCTATTCCCAAAAGATTGCAAAGGTTTATGGCCTCATTAGGAGCCACATTACTATCATCCTCTATTAGAGAATAGTCCATATTGTCAGTAAGATTTTCTATGGATATAGGTGGTTGGAGATTCTTACCTATGAATCCCTTCACTCTTAGCCGTCTGCACCATACATTTATATTTGAATAATGGGTAGTAATAACGCTAATGGAATTCTTATTAACTATGGTACGAATAAACCCTTCCAATAATTTTACTCCTTCTATAGGGTTGGTTGTGCGGGCTAATTCATCCACTAAGACTAAATATTTTTTTTTAGTCTTAACTTTTTGAATAATAGAATCTAATAGCAATATCTCTGAAGCAAAGGATGAGAGACCTTCGTTTTCGTTTTGATTGTCGCCTATGGAACAAAGGACATCTTCAAACAAGCCCACCTCACATTTTTTGCAAGGAACAAAAAACCCAAATTGCAACATTAGTTGAGATAATGCAAGTGTTTTTAATACAACGGTTTTCCCCGCCATATTTGCTCCGGTTATCAAAGTTGGAATTTCATCTAAACTAATATCTATGGCTTGAAAATCTTTGCCTTTTTCTTTTAGAATACGTTTGATGATAGGATTAAACAAATGGGTATAACTAATAATATTTTTATCTGATATTGTAGGATATACAAGATTTAATTTTATGTTTAGTTCAGCCTTTGCTATGCAAATATCCAAAAGAGCGACTCTTTGAATATCTTCTTGTATTTGATTGCAATAGGCAAGTAATTTCTGAGATAAATCTTTTCTTACTTCATTTTCTATCTCCAAAATTTCTTCATAAACTTCATTTGCCCTTTGGTCAGAATTTTTTTTGTACTGTTCAAAAAGTTTTCTTTTCTTGCTTAGCAATGGATGGTAGGCAGGATAAATATAAAATTGGTTTGCTTGTATGCCCTCAGGGTCAAGTAGGTTAATAACCTGATGTAAATCATTGAAAACAAATTCTTCTCCCTCCAAATCACAGAGCATTTTTTGTAATTTTTTACAAGACAGACAAAACGCTTTTATTTCAAACAATCCTATATCATCTAAGTTTTCTCCACTTCTTAGTATATTTATACTTCCGCTAATATTATGTATATCATACAATACGCACTCTAATAGCATTTTATCATTGTTACTTAAACCTGTTATATATTTTTGGCAATTAAGAATTGATTTATATTGCTTTTCTAAGTACTCTTTATTGGAGGAAAAATCTGCATAGAGCAACTCTTGTCTGCCCATACTTGTTTTTATAACAAGTTCTTCGTAAATGTTTTTGAGTAAAGAAAATTTACCAATAGCCTCTTTGAAATTCATTGTACAAGCCAACTTATTTTAAAAGGTTAAGCAATTCGTTGATTTTAGGAGAAAGAATTATTTCTGTCCTACGATTTTTGGCACGACCTTCCATTGTTTTGTTATCAGCAATAGGCATATACTCCCCTCTGCCACAAGGAACTATTCTTTGAGGAGCAATTCCTGTGTTGTTCAATAATATTTTTGTAATAGAGGTTGCTCGCATTACGCTCAAATCCCAATTGTCTTTGATTTGATT
>JAUNWC010000150.1 GCA_030540495.1 Bacteroidota bacterium | reverse complement strand
AACCTATAAAACAGGTTATGCCTCTATGCTTAACTTGGTTCTAACTTATAAAAAAATATTACTTTTGCAAAAAGAATATATTGTTATGACAAGAGTAGGAGTAATGAGCGATAGTCATGGCAGAGTAGCCAAAGAGGTATTGGAGTTTTTCAAAGACGTGGATGTTGTGCTTCATGCGGGAGATATAGGAGGTAAGGAGGTATTGGATAGGTTAAGGGCAGAGAAAAAACTTGTGGCTGTTTATGGCAATTGCGATGACAAATATTTGGACGATAAAATAAAGGGTATTATCTCCTTGAAAATAGAGCAAGTAAAATTGCTTATGACCCATATAGGAGGCTATCCAAAACACTATAACAAAGATATTATTCCTTATTTTACCTCAGAAAAACCTGATATTTTTATTTGTGGACATTCTCATATACTAAGAATAATGTATGATAAGGATTGGAAATTTCTTTTGATAAATCCCGGTGCTTGTGGTTATCAAGGCTTTCATTTGGTTTGTACTATAGTAAGATTTGTTATAGATGGCAAAGAAATAAAGGATATGGAAGTAATGAACTTTGATAAATTCTAAAAACAATATGTTACTCAAAAAATACAAAAGTTTGTTGTTGCCTTTGGCTATAATACTTGGAATTATTTTCTACAAACAACTTCACATATTCATAAATCTTGTACCCTTTTTTATATGTGTGATTTTGTTTTTTGCTTATAGTGCTTTGCATTTTAGGAGGCTTAGGTTCAAAAAAATAAATCTTATCTTGCTTGTTGTTCATTTAGTAAGCGCCATAGTTATATATGCATTGTGTTATGTGGCTTTCAAACCTTTGGTTTCGCAAAGCATTTTGGTTGGGCTTATATGCCCTGTTGCAAGTGCCTCTTCGGCAGTGGTAGGTGTTTTGGGCGGAGATAGAGAGGTTAGCATAGTGCATACTCTTTGCGACAATGCTATGGTTTCCATAGTGGCTCCCATAATGTTTTCTCTTGCAGAGACTTCTTCTGATGTGACCTTTTGGCAATCGGTGGTAACGCTTTTGGCTAAGGTGTTCCCTATAATGATGTTACCAATGATAGCCCTGATAATAATGAGAAGATTTTTTCCTCGTCAGGCTTTTAAGTTATCAAAATATGAATGGTTGTCTATTCTCTTGTGGTCAATATCGCTTATGATAAATTTTTCGGCAACAACCTTTGCTGTTATTCACATGGGACATCAATATCTGAATGATATTGTTTTTATTACTATTGCTTCTTTTGTTATGTGTGTGTTGCAGTTCTATGTGGGAAAGAAAATAGGCAAACCTTTTAATCAAAGCATTGCCTCTGGGCAAGCCTTAGGTCAAAGAAATACAGGACTTGGTATTTGGATGGCTTATACTTATTTTTCCAACCCACTAACCACAATATACTGTGCAGGGTACTCTCTTTGGCAAAATATGTTTAATAGTCTTCAAATGTATTTGTATGATACTAAAAAGCAAAAAACAACGTTATAACTTATTATGGCAGGTCAAGAAAATAGTATGAACGATAGTTTTAGGAAAGTTGTTATATTGTTGAGAAAATATTTCAACATTAGGACAGACAGGGAGCAAGAATCCGATACCATAGAGGAAATAACCAAGGGAGTTAATTTCCGAGGCTCTAATCTTTGGATTCTTATTTTTGCTATTTTTCTTGCTTCTTTGGGACTTAATGTTAATTCTACTGCCGTAATAATAGGAGCCATGCTTATATCTCCTTTAATGGGACCTATTGTTGGTATGGGCTTGGCTGTGGGAATAAGAGACTTTTATCTTCTAAAACGTTCTTTTCGCAACTATCTAACCGCCACAATAATAAGTGTTATAACGGCTACAATATATTTTCTTATTTCTCCTTTCTCTCAGGCACAAAGTGAGTTGCTTGCCCGCACAACTCCAACTCTATACGATGTGTTAATAGCATTGTTTGGTGGAGCGGCTGGCATAATGGCTCTTTGTACTAAGGGCAAAGGCAATGTTATTCCCGGTGTAGCCATTGCCACTGCTTTAATGCCTCCTTTGTGTACTGCAGGATTTGGTATTGCCTCGGGTAATATAGGATATTTTCTTGGAGCGTTTTATCTATTTTTTATCAATACGGTATTTATAGCCTTGGCTACTTTTTTGGGAGTAAAACTTTTGCACTTTCAACACAAGCAAGTACTCGACCCTGTTAAGCGAAAAAAAGTTACCAAATATATTCTTTATATAGTTGTAATTACAATGATTCCTGCTGTGTTTATGACCTTGAATATATTAAGCAAAAGTATTTTCAATAGCAATGTGAGTAACTTTGTCAATAAGGAAATAAAACAAACAGGGACACAAATTATAAGTTATGATGCCAACAAAAATGACTCTACCCTAAAGGTTGTGGCTGTGGGAAAAGAGATAGCAGATACTTCCATAAGAAAGGCGCAAAGCCGTATGCAATACTATAAACTACAAGACTATCAATTGCAAATAATACAAGGAACTAATTCAAGTAATATATCTTTATTGAAAGATGAATTATTGACAAGCAACGCCTCCAATGTGAATTACACCCAACTTATAGCACAAGACAAAGAAAATATAGCAAACCTGCAAAAACAACTATCCATATACACAAAATATGATACTTTGTCAAAAGATTTGCAACAGGAGACAAGAACCTTATTCCCTAAGATAAAAACACTTGCTTTGACTAATGCTTCAGAAACAGATATAGAAACCCAACAAACCGAAAGAACGCCTATTGCTATTGTTACATTAAAAAACAATCAGAATATGAGCAAAGAGGAAAGAACTCGTTTTGTAACTTGGTTGCAAGCCCGCACAAAAACAGAGAATATGAAAGTATTTGTGCAGTAAATTTTTTATAAATTAGTATAACAGAAAAAACAGATATAAGATGAAAAAACTAACATTGGCATTTTTATTAATGGTATCCACTTTAACCTTTGGGCAAAATATAAACGTGGTTTATGATTTTCATACCTATTACTCTACTGAAGGGAACTATGCAGAAATACTAACTTCAATAGATGGAAGTTCCCTTGGAGCAAAACAAACAAAAAACAAATGGGTAAAAAGTGCAGAACTTACTACCATAGTTTGCAATATACTTGCACCAGATTCTGCTCTCTATGTGGATAAAAGAATAATAAAATCGCCTGAGGTGGAGGATAGTACCAAGATAAGTAACTCTTCTCTTTTGGATATGCAACGCATAGGTTTGGATAATGGAGAATACATTGTTTATTTTGAATTAAAAGATGTTTCTACTACCAATCAACCTATGCAATATAGCGATGTTGTCAAAATCTCTTACCCAAACAATGCAGTAAGTATTTCAGATATTCTTATCTTAGACACCGTACTAAATACTAAAGAAACAAATATTTATACAAGAGATAACAAGGATATGATACCCAACATATTCAACTCTTTGCCTCTAAATAAAAATATGCTTACTTTTTATGTAGAAATATATAATGCAGACAAAACTTTGGGAGAAAACACTCCATACGCCCTTATTAGTTATTTGGAAAATATTTCCTCTGGTAAAAAAGTCGCCAATTCTCAGATAACCAAAGCCGTTACTTCCAATAGTATAAGTACTTATTTGGGGCAAATGGATGTTAGCCAATTGATAGAAGGTAGTTATTACTTGAATATAGAAGTAAGGGATAGCAAAAACATACTGCACGAATACAAACGCATTGCTTTTTATAAGCAAAGTGAGATAAAACCTGATTTAAACAATATGGAGATACCTGCCGATGCTTTTGTTAATTTTATAGCAGATAGTTTGTTGGATGACAATCTTGCTTGCCTTACTCCTATTGCTTCAAGCAACGAACAGTATGCCATAAGACAGGCTATAAAACACTCTAACAACGCTCAGAAAAGATATTTGATTTATGAATTTTATAAACAATTGAATAGTAATCACCCCGAGAACACTTGGAGGGAGTATATAAGTGTGGTAACATACGTAAATAACAAGTATGGCACACAAATAAAAAAAGGATACGAAACCGATATGGGAAGAGTTTATCTTTTATATGGTGCCCCCGATAATATTATAGACGAAAAATTTGGAGCCTCTTCGGGTTTGCAAAGCGGTAACCCTTATTTATCTCAAAGCACTACTCCTTATAATGCATACGTAGACAGAGTTGATAACCCATATAGAAACTCTTCTGAGGCTTTTGGTGTAAATTACTATCCATATCAAATATGGGTTTATAACAAGACTCCTTTTGGCGAAAGCAATAGAAAATTTGTTTTCTATGCAAGACAAGACAATTTGATAGAATATTTTCTTTTACATTCCAATGCCAAAGGAGAAAATCAAGATATGTATTGGGAAAACACCTTATCTCGCGGAGGTTTAGAACCGGGAGTAGAGGGAAAAGCAGGCAGACAATTTAGGGTAGGACATGAATAAAAAAGTTGCCGTTGTAATACTTAATTGGAACGGAAGAAAAAAGAATTTATTAGAAAAATACTTGCCAAGCGTTGTAAGATACTCTTCCAACGCTTTGGTTGTAGTGGCGGATAATGGCTCAGAGGACGACTCTGTTGCTTTCTTAGAGGAAAATTTTCCAAGCGTTAGAATTATTTCTTTGGACAGAAATTACGGTTTTACGGGAGGGTACAATAGGGCATTGTCGCAAATAGAGGCAGATTACTTTGTTTTGCTAAACGATGATGTGGAAGTAACTCCAAACTGGATAGAGCCTATAATAAACGCAATGGAAAAGGATGAAAAAGTAGCCATATCACAACCAAAACTTTTGTCTTATAAGAAAAAAAACACTTTTGAATATGCTGGAGCGGCAGGAGGGTATTTGGATTATTTGGGTTACCCTTTTTG
>JAUNWC010000149.1 GCA_030540495.1 Bacteroidota bacterium | reverse complement strand
AAGAATGTTAGTTTGTTTTCAATCTATATATTTTGATTTTATAAAGGAATGAAATCTAAAAAAAATGCCACTTTTTTGCAACAAAAATGATTTTTTATAGTCTATAAATCTAAGAAATTACTAACTTTGCAATACAAAATCAAAGAAGAAAAGAAATGAAAAAGTTATTTTTTATTGTAATACTTACTGTTTTATTTGCTAATTTAAGTTTTTCTCAATCAGCCGGTTGTGCTCAGGACTCCATATATATGTTGAAAAATGGAGTAAAAGTAAAATACACAGACGAGGAGAGACTAAGTGGAATACAACTTAGTTGCGACAGGCAGATGGATACTTTGGTTCCTTCTGTTTTTGCCTGGGGCGACCCAAGTAGTGGATATGTCGTAGAGCCTTTGGATTTTGATTATACTCTTAACTATGTATTAAGTAACGAGGTTATATTGCCAAAAGATGACTGTTGGGGAAAGGTTTTCTCTTTGTCTTTCAACAATCCTACACCTGCAGGAGTACCACCTTTTTCTTTTAATTTTTTTGGAGAAGAATATGTTAATGTAGTCCCTAATTCCAATGGCTCACTTCGTTTTGTAACAGGAGCCTCTGATTATACGGGGACAAATGCCTTTGTAACACCAGATAACGCAACAACCGCAACAGAGTATTTATTTTGCAGTTATGCTACCAGTCAAACATTGCCCGATGCAAGACAAAGTTGGGGTTATAATGGTAATGGTTCTCCTGTACTTAACGCTGTTATGACACCTTTTCACGATATTCATTTTAGCTCAGAAGAAAGTAGTAATGGTTGTAGCCAATATCCGGGACATATGTATTTTGAGATACAAGGAGAATACCCTTGCAGAAAAATATTGTTGAGTTATTATCAAGTGCCTTTGTTTTCTGGTAGTAGCCATTGCCATCCAGATAGCCTTGCTACACATATGGCTGTTCTCTATGAAACTACCAATGTTATAGAGTTTTATATAAAAGATAGTTATGCCGTTTCTTCTACAAACAACAACAAATCAATACTTGGAATACAAAACCTTGCAGGCACTCAGGCTTATTGTCCAGAGGGCAGAAACGATGGTGTATGGAGAACACGTAACGAGGCTTGGCGTATAAGACCAACGGGAGAATTGGAATACGATATTGCTTGGTTTAAAAGACCAACACAAGGACCACAAGCCGGAGAATTGGTTGCCATTACCTCAGAAGTAGATGGTACGGATAGAGGTATTCTTGCCAATCCAACTATGGAAGAAGGAAATACTTGGTATATTTGTCGTGCAGAGATATATCGTTTGGATGGAAATAGTTTCTTTGTTTATGATTCTATTATGTATATGCCTTTTCAAACAGATACCATGCGTTTGACAGGTAGGTTCAACAGCGTAGCAACTCAGGAAATAACAAGCAATGTATCTTTGTACGATACTATTTGCAAGGGAGAGAACATAAGTTTTACTCTACAAGGAGCAAAAAGATATGCTATAGTTTCACCTTCTGCTTATGCAAATACAGAAATAATAATTGATTCTGCTATGGTAAATGATAGCCTTGTTTTTACGGGTAGTGTAACCTTAGCTCCTCATGTAGATAGTGTCACAGATATGACCTTTGTATTTAACTACATAGATTTTGGCACTTCTTACTCAGATACTACTTGCAAAAGAAGTCTTACGACAAGAATACATTTACAAGAATTTGAAGTGGAACTGGGAGCAGATACCACAGTGTGTAGAAACGAGGAAGTTACTTACAAAGACTTATTGAGAGAAGTAGAGGGAGTTTATACCTTTTCCAATGGCTATGAAGGAGAGGAAACAACATACACCCCACAACAAACAGAATACTTATATTGCACCCTTACAGATAAATTTGGTTGCATAGCCACAGATAGTGTTTTGGTTAATGTTAATGATGCTCCCGATATAAGCATAGAAGGAACTTTGGCTATATGCCAGGGAGAAAGTACTACTCTAAACGTTGTCTCTTCTTTGCCAAATTGTTTGTTTGAATGGTCAAGCGGACAAACCACCCAATCCATAACCGTAAGTCCAAACACTACAACAGAATACCAAGTAACAGTAAAACTTCCTCCTGCAATGTGTTCTACTGCTACAAGCGTAACCGTTGAAGTAAAGCAAGCACCCGAAATTTGGATAAGTGAAGACGTAAATATATGCAACGGAGAAACTGCCACCATAGAAGTTATGACCAACGAAAGCGAAACTCCTCGCTATGTTTGGACTTCTTTGGACGAAAGTGTAAATAATTTTACGGAAAGTTCTTTCACTGTTTCTCCAAATACTTCTACCCAATACATAGTTACGGCTTACAATGATATAAATTGCCACTCCTCCGATACCATGACCGTATTTGTAGAGCAAAAACCTATTCCTATAATTACTTTTAATCCAAGGACAATAGACGCTCTTACTCCTATAGTTATATTTACCGATAGCACAGAAAACTCTGTTTCTACTCTTTGGGAAATAAGCGATGGTGCATTTTCAGAGGATAGGGTATTTATGCACGAATTTGATGTCGGAGATACCAATCTCACTTACATAGTAAGCCTTACTTCTCAAACTGCTTTTGGTTGCACCGATTCTGTTTCCACTCTTATAAGAGTAAAACGTGAGCATTATCTTTGGGCTCCTACTGGTGTGTATATTCACGCCTCTGACCCACAGAACAGCACCTTTGCTCTACATATAGACAATATCACAGAATTTAATCTAAAAATATACAATCGTTGGGGAACGCTTATGTTTGAAACCAATGATATAAATCAAGTCTGGGATTGTACTTATAAGGGCAAAACGGTTCAACAAGGTGTTTATGTTTGGAAAGCAACTTATAGACATAACGATGCTCCAAATCGCTTGCAAACAGATAGTGGCGAGTTTATGATATACGAGTAGTTTTTTCATAAAATTCAAATCAAAAAAATGCAAGAAAAATATCAGAAAATAAGACTTTTAACCGAAGAAGAAAAATATAAAGAGGCACTTTCTTTTAATGAAGATTTGTTGAAGGATTACCCAAAAGACGATACTCTTTGGTATTTAAGAGGCAATATATACAAAAAACAAGAACTATGGCAACAAGCCATAGACTCTTATACCGAGGCTATTTCACTAAATAGACAAAGTCCGGCTACTACTATGAGGAGAATTTGCATAGATATTCTTAATTTCTATGACAAAACAATGTACAATCCTTGATGCAAGAAAAATGAAAGAAGCAGATATTCTCAAACAAGGAAAGGTCTTAATTTACCCTACCGATACTATTTGGGGAATAGGTTGCGACGCTCTGAATATAAAGGCAATAGAAAAAGTCAAGCAAATAAAGGGCAGAAATAAGACCAAAAGTTTTATTCTTTTGATGAAGGATATGGATATGCTGTCTTGTTATGTAGAATCTGTGCCTTTAAAGGCTTTGGAGTTAATTACAGAGTACGAAAAAAAGAACATTCCTCTGACCTTACTTTATTCTAATAGCAAGAATTTGCCCTTAGAACATCTTTCTTCTAATGAGTATATAGGTATTCGCTTGCCAAATAACGTTTTTTTACAAAAACTATTTAAGGAATTTGATAGACCAATAGTGAGTTCTTCGGCAAACTTTTCTGGACAAGCCTCGCCTCAAAATTTTTCTCAAATAGATAAAAATTTTCTCCAACTTGCCGACTATGTTTCCTTAGAACAAAGAGAAGATAAAGCCCTAAAAACCTCGTCAAATATATTTATAATAACCAAAAACGCAATACAACAAATAAGATAACACAGGCACAGCCTGTTTTATTGGGCAAAGCCGGTTAATAGGTTGTTATAAGTTGGAGCCTTTCGGCTCCTATAATAATTTATGCTAACTTATTTTAACCTATTATAACCTATCCCAACCTACAAAACAGCCTCTGCCTCCAATCTATCACCACTAAAAAATATGATATTTATTTGTCAAAATTAAAAAATATTATAACTTTGCATCATTGAAGTATAGTAGATGAAGATAATTATTAAAAACATATTAAATCTAAATTCTAATATAAGCACTACTCAAGACATAAAACCTTATGTGTTGAATATGAGTAGTATATGGGGGGGGGAGTAGTGGAGAACTTCCTTATCTAAAAAATAAGTTTTTTCTAAAATATATAACTTTATTTTTTTCATATTCTGTTCTTTGTTTTTTGATAACAAAGTGTATTAGTTGTGTTAGCAAAATAAAAAATGTAAAGTCATCAGTTTTTTACGCAAATTCTGTGGCTTTGCTATATAAATCCAAACATCGTGGAAAAATTATATCAATTCCACGATGTTTCTTTTATAGCATAGGAAAATGATAAAGAATAGCCGAATCGCTTAAAAGGATGTAGGCATATTAATTAAAATAAAAACAAAAAAACGATGAAAAAGATTTTAATGAGTTTAGCAGTTGCAATGGCGTTAATAACATCGTCTTGCTCAACAATGAAAGTACAAGAAGAAGTTCGTTATGACGAGCAGTACACTCAAAGTAGAATGTTGGATGTAACAGCAAAAGCACACGTAAGACCTTTAACCGTAGAAGTAGAAATAGATAAAAGTAAAGGTAGAGTTTCTGATACTTGGTCTTATACCAAAGAAGACATTGTTGCTATGGGAGGAGATTTATCAAACATTAGAGCCAATGGGCTTTACAAATCAGCACAAAAGCATGATGCTGATATCATTGTTGCACCTCTATTTGATTTAAGAACTGTAGAAGATGGTTCATATAGGCTTACAGTTATAGGTTATCCTGGCAATTTTGTCAATTGGAAATCTTTGGAAGCAAAAGATTCTACTTGGATGTATTTGGACATGTATAAAAATATAAATCTAATTCCAAATATCAAGCAATAAATCACAAGGGGGGTTATTATGAAAAAAGTATTTTTAATTCTTTGTTTATTTT
>JAUNWC010000148.1 GCA_030540495.1 Bacteroidota bacterium | reverse complement strand
CTATAATTATGGCAGCAAAAAACGAAGGCAAACTCATACCAATAGAAGTAATAACTTGTATAAGTCTATCCACCCAAGTGTTTATATAAACAGAAGAAATGCTCCCTAAGATAACTCCAACAACAAAAGCAAACAAAATACTTGCTATGGCAAGAATAAAAGTATTTAAAACCGCCTCAGAGAGTATTTCACTAACGTTTCTCTTGTTTTGATAACTCTTGCCAAGGTAAGGTTTTTTGATAACCACTTTCAAATCCTTTATATTCAAAAGGTTTATGGATGAGGTATATTTGCTTTTATCAAAATAAAAATTGCTACTCTCTTTTGTGCTGTGAAAAGACAAGGGAAGAATATTATTAAGATAGTTAAGGTATTGTATGCCAAGTGGTTTATCTAAGCCTAATTCTTTGTGTATCATATCCACGCTTTCCTTATCTGCCCTCTGTCCTAACATCATACGGGCAGGGTCACCGGGCAAAATATTAAAAAGAAAGAAAACCAAAGTTACCACTCCCCAAAGTACTAACAGACCATAGCCTATTTTTTTTAATATAAATGATAACATACTGATTTTGATAACTTTTTATTGTAGTAAAGAAATAAAAGGCAAAGTTTTTTTATAAATCTCTCCAAGCAAATTTTTCTTTTACTACTCCTTTACTTAAATGAACAAGTCCAGGGTTAGAGCGTATCATTGCTTTTATTGCCTTGTCATCGCAGGAGTAGAACATATAGTCTTGCAAACCATATTTCTGAGAAAAATCATACCAAGTCTTTGTGCTTGAAGCGGTAACTATTATAATGTTATTTTTTTCTGTATCCAATTGTTTTATATAGTTTGCTATCTTTCGCATACCCTTTTCATTGGTAGTCTTTAAGTTCCATACGGCAACAATATAAACATCTCTTGCTGTATCTCCTAATATCTCAAGAGCATTGTCCTTTGTGTCGTCCAACTCCACCAAAGAAAAACCATCTGCTGCTATGGTGTTAGTATTTATTATTCTTTCTTTTCCCCCTACGTACGTCCAATTTTCTGCAAAATTGGCATCCTGCTCATATGCTTGCATCAAAGTACCATCTCCTTCTGAGGCCAAAGAAAACTCTTTTTCTTTTCCGGTTTTATTGTTTTTATATGTAGCATAAGCAATAGGCGGTTGTTGTTTATCAACAGTAGGACAAATAACATTGCCAACTTTCCAAGGACGAAAATCTACAATAGGCTCCAATAAAATATTCCTTACAGAAAAAGCAACTATAACTAATAGTGTAAGCAAAGTTGCAAAGAAAGGAAGTTTTTTCCCATAAAACTCTTTTTCTTTTTTATCAAAAACAAAAATACCTACAAGTATTATATCCAAAACAATGTTTTTCCAAAAGGTTTGCCAATTTGTTAATTTTACTGCATCTCCAAAGCAACCACAATCACTAACATTGTTGGTTAAAGCGTCTATAAAAGTAGTAATGGTAAAAAAGGTCATAAAAACAACTCCTGCCCAGCGAACAGGTTTGTTGTATATATGGAAAAACATCATAACTCCCAAAGAAAATTCTAAAACACAAAGAATTATGGCTATAATTATAGGAAAAGTTAAAGCATCGTTAAGCAAAAAACTAAAGCCAAAAACATTTAAATATTCTTCCACCTTATAAGCCGTACCCATTGGGTCAATGGCTTTTACAAAGCCAGAAAAAATAAATACCAATCCAAAAATACCTCTAAGTATATAATCCGCTATGTTTCTAAATTTATCCATATGTATTTGTGTTTTGTTATTAATTACTGCTCTTTTCCCATTCCCATTTGTATAAGACAAAAGACAGAATAATTTATTATATCAGTATAACTCCCTTCTACTCCTTCGGATACAATGGTTTTGCCTTTATTGTCTTCTATTTGTTTTAGTCTTCTGAGTTTCATAAGAATTACATCCGTCATGGAACTTACCCTCATTTCTCTCCAAGCCTCTCCATAGTCATGATTCTTTTTCATCATCAAACCCTTGACTTGTTTGATATGTTTGTCATAAAGTTGCTCGGCTAACTCAGTGTCAATCTCGTCAGTGTTTTTTGTACCCAATTCGCATTGAATCAAAGCCATAATACCATAATTTATCATAGCCACAAACTCTCCTGCAACATCCTCACCTACAAGATTTTCTCCGCTTTCTTGTATGCTTCTTATTCTATTGGCTTTTATAAAAATTTGGTCAGTCAAAGAAGGCAAACGCATTATTCTCCACGAAGTACCATAGTCTTTCATCTTCTTGACATAAAGAGCCTTAGCCTTGCTTATAACATTATCATATTCCAAACTTGTACTACTCATCTATTGTTTTCTTTTATTTATGGTTTTGCAAAGATAGTAATATTTTCTATTATGTTTATTTTTAATAAACTATTTTTTTATTCTACATTTACAAGTATTTCTTTTATTATGTTATTTGAATCTTTGCCTATCATTATCTTATACTCGCCTTTGGATAAATAGAAATCCGTTGCACCTATGTTCCATTCTCTAAAAAACTCGTTTTCTATATTTAAAACTATCTTTTTATTTTCTCCTTTTCTAAAAAACTCTTTTTTGAAAGCACAAAGTTGTTTATTATTTGTGGCATAATCGCTTGTAGTCTTTTTTATATAAACCTGCACAACTTCGGCTCCATCATATTCTCCAGTATTTGTTATTTCACATTCTATTTGAACAGATACACTATCAGTTTCTTTGTTTTTTACTTGTGCTTTAATATTTCTGTATTCAAAATTTGTGTAACTCATTCCATATCCAAAAGGATAAAAAGCCGTGGCTTTTCCTTCCAAATAATCCGTTCTATTTGCCACATCCTTAGCATTGTAGTAGCAAGGTAAGGCACCCACAGAGCGAGGAAAAGAAATAGGCAATTTGCCAGAAGGATTATTTCTACCCACAAGAGTGTTCATTATAGCCTCTCCTCCCATTGCTCCAGGATAAAAACATTCTAAAATTGCTGAGCATTTGCCCTCTATATCAGTTAGAACCAAAGGTCGTCCATTTATCAAAATCAAAATAATAGGCTTGCCCAAAGAATAAAGAGTATCAAGCAATTCTTTTTGTACTCCGGGCAAGGAAAGAGAAGAGCGGTCAAAACCTTCGCCACTTGTAATATCTGGCACAATTTGTGTTTCTTTTTCTGAACTTTGAATTTTTGCCGCTCCGGTATTCTCGTATTCTACATTTTGAAAACGAGAAGAAGAACCTCCAAGACACAACACTATTATATCGTTCTGTTTTGCAATGGATAAGGCTTGCTTAAAGCCCGATTTGTCTAAGTCTCTTATATAACACCCTTTCGTATAAGAAAATTCAAAATACTTGTTTTCCCTTGCCTCTTTCTCAAAAGCCTTTTTTATGGTTATTATTTCAGAAGAGTCCTGCACAGCAGTATAATCTCCAAGTTGATTATAAACATTATCTGCATTAGGACCTATAAGAGCGATTTTTATTTTCTTTTTTGTGTTAAAAGGTAGAGTTTTTTCTCTGTTTTTCAATAATATAAGGCTTTGTTCTGCTATTTCAAGGGCTGTGTTTTTGCAATCGGTCGCTATATTCTTAATTTTATTGCTATCATACTGATAAATAAAGGGATTATCCATAAGACCAGAGGAAAACTTTAATCTCAGAACTCTCCTTACAGCCTCATTTATTCTACTGCTATCTATGTTATAAAGATTGTTGTAAAAATCTGTTGCACTCAAATCCAAATCCACTCCGGCATTAATACTTTTTTGTGTTGCTTGTGTTAAATCTTTTGCTACTCTATGTGAAACTAAGCCACTTATAGAGTGTAAGTCTGAAATAACCACGCCCGAAAATCCCCATTTTTCTCTGAGAATATTTTTTAATAAAAAAGAATTCATACTGCAAGGAACTCCATCCACTTCATTATAAGCCGTCATTATAAGGTCGGCTCCTGAGTCTATGGCTTTTTTAAAAGGAGGCAATATTTCAGAGTATAACTCCCTTATCCCCAAGTGAGAAGACCCCGCATTATGCCCTCCCTCACTATTACCATAGCCTGCAAAATGTTTTAGTGTGGGAAGCAATCTTTTTTTATCATCCATATACGTGTATTTCAATCCTTTAACAATACTTCTACCCATTTCTCCTACAAGAAAATAGTCCTCCCCAAAACTCTCTTCAACTCGGCTCCATCGCCCATCTTTTGCAATATCCAATATAGGAGCAAAACAAATATTTATGCCCTCCATTTTTGCTTGTTTGCCTATTTGCTGAGCCATTTTTTCTATAAGAGAAGTATTCCAAGTGGAGGCTTGTGAGAGCCCTGTGGGAAAAACCACAGAACCTGCTTGCATTATGCCATGCATACATTCTTCGGCTATCAAAATAGGTATTCCCAAACGAGTGGAATCTATCATAAATTGCTGTAACATATTAACAGCCTCGCAAGAAAATTTGGGCGTAAGAGCATTTTCTAAGTTTTTTTGTGTCCAATTATCCGCCCTAAAAAAGCACCATAAAGAGCCAATATTTTTTTCTTTTATTGCCTTCTTACCCTTATTAGAAAGAGTTATATTATCACCTTGTCTAATATAGTACTCCCAACCCAAATCCATAAGGAGTTGTCCTTGCTTTTCCTCAAAAGTCATTTGTTTCAACAAGTCTTCAACTCTTTCTTCTATGGAATAAGACGGGTTTTCAAAAATATCTTGTTTGCCGTTCTTATTATAATCTATAAAATTTTGTGCCATGCTTACAACACCCACAAACACAAAAGAAAAGAATATTAATTTCTTCATCCTATACAAATTTTATAATGCAAATATACGAAAATTGTTGAGATAAGTTAATATAAGTTGGAGGCTCGGTCGGTTAATAGGTTGTAATAGGTTAGCATAGGTTACAGCCTGAGGCTGTTCTATAAGACTTTATAAGCGTATGACAAAAAGTAATGGCTTTGCCCAATAAAAACAGGCTG
>JAUNWC010000147.1 GCA_030540495.1 Bacteroidota bacterium | reverse complement strand
CAAAATCAGAAGAGAATAACAATATTTATATTGCGAATGTTCCTTTACTAACAAGGGAAGATACTGTTGCCTCTATAATAGATATTCATAAAGTCAATATTAATTCTGCTGGATTACAAAACATTACAAGATATCAATTGACTTTGGATACAATATATTTTAATATTTTATGGAATGTTAAGGGTAGTAACGAAAGAAGACGAAATGATTTATACTTGCTTACTACATTTGCTGATAAATATTCAAGGGTATTTTACTTTAATTTTTCTGATACTGTGAGTAGGAGAGTCAAAATTTTTGAATATAGCGAATATCATAATTTTTATACTTCGCTTGATACTTATAATAATGATAAATATTTTATTTGTGTAGGAGGTGAATCTCTCTCAAATGGGCATTTATTTTCCACGTGGGATAAATATGTAGATTCATGGGAAATAGGTTGTGAGAATATATGGAAAGAAAGGTATAGTATGCCAAACAGTGAAACAAGAGGTAGTAGAGTTTCCTTAACTATTTATTCTTTACCATTTGTACAACATTTAAAATATGCACGAAATGAAAAAATGAGTTATAATATTAAATGTCAAACAAAACCATGAAAACAAAATTATTTATTTTTTTAACATTGTTGAATATTACTTTATTCAACGTAAGGGCAAGTATTATAGAAATAGATACATCTAATCTTATAAAACCGGAGATTCTTAGTCCGCAGTGTGGAAACAATCCTTTATTTGGTTCTGCTTCATTGCACGCTCAAGTTCCTTTTATTAAAGAGAATGGTAAGGAAATAAATGTTTATGCTTGGGCACAACCCTTTAAAGTAGATGAAAAGACACCTATAAAAAGTATTTGTATAAAAGGAGGTAAAGAACAATATACACCGGGATTAGATTCTAATCTATGTTATTTTCAAATATGGGATGGTACTCTTACCACTCTATTTTATCAAGTAAGATACGATACTTTACACCAAAATTTTAACTTTCAAACCGATAATGGAATACATCCTTGTGAAATCAAATTTGATACAACAATAGTAGTAGAGGGTGATTTTTATGTTGTGCAAACTACAGATACAGTTTATAATAGGCTCCGTTGTTATGAAACTGGTGATATTTTTGGATATTTTTATATGACAAAAATATTTACTCCATATGAAGTTTGCGAGAATTATGAAAAATATCCTATGCCCAAAATAAAATTAGCAGGTACAGATGAATGGATGTATCCAAAAGATATGCCTTTAAGTCAATCTACTCCATATTATGATAGTTCGTATCGCAAATTGGTTGCTTTTGATGTTTATGTTAGGGTTGATACCTCTTATGTTTTTGTAGAGGATACAATAGATAATGTTGGAATCACAAATATTGATAAGGATAGTAAAGAAATTATAGATATCTTTCCTAATCCTGCAAGTGAGGAGTTGTCTGTGCAGAGTTCTTTTAAGATAAATGATATAGAAGTATTTAATCCTTTGGGGCAGAGGGTTTTTAGCAAAAAAGTAGAAGGTTATAACACAAAAGTAAACACCTCCACCCTACCAAAAGGTAACTATATCCTAAAAATAAACACCACAAACGGCACAACAAACAAAAAATTCCTTGTGCAGTAATAGATTAAGATAGGTTAGCATAGGTTTTTGTAAGTTGGGATAGGTTGATATAGGTTGGAGGCTGTGCCTCCTAATAGGTTAGCATAGGTTATAATAAGTTGAGATAGGAGGGCAAAGCCACAGGCACAGCCTGTTTTTATTGGGCAAAGCCATTACTTTTTGTCATACGCTTATAAAGTCTCCTATGCAAACTTATCTTAACTTATAAAAAGGAGGCTTTGCCTCCAACCTATTATAACCTATCTCACCTATCACAACTTATAAAAACTGGCTAAACCTGTAACCTACGCTAACCTACAAAAAACAATAAAACAAGAGAAAAAACGTTAGTTAGAAAAAAAAGAAAAGATAATGATAAGAAAAATTTTGTTATTATTGGCGTTGGGTTTTGTGTTTGTAGCAAATGCTCAAAAAAAATATGAAATAAATTTTTACATTCACGAGATAGAGGATAGTGTTCTTTATATAGGTAATTATATTGGTGTTAGTCAGAGTATTATAGATAGTATAAGGGTAAAGAAAGATGGCTCTTTTCATTGGGAAACAACTCCTTTGCCAAAGGGTATGTATATGATAAAAGACCAAAATAAAAAGGATATGTTCTCTTTTTTGTTGGCAGATAGTCCTAAGTTTTCCATAGAAATATATAATAACGGAGAGTCTTTTGTGAAAGGCTGTGAGGAAAATGAGGCTTATTTGCTCTATCAAGGTAAAAATAGCACCTATCAAACTGCTATGTATTTTTATCGTATCAATGTGCAAGCCACTCCAAACAAAAGAGATTCTCTTTATGCTGAATTGCAACCTATTATGGATAGTTTTGAGGTTTTTCAAAAGAATTTTTATGCCAAATATCCAAACAATTTTATAACCATAGTACAGAATAGTTTGATACAAAATGTTCCGTCTTATTTTGTAGAAAATGGTAGCATAAAAAGAGGTATGGAAAAAGAATATGCTTATTATTTTCGCAAACATTATTGGGATAATTTTCATTTTGAGGATAATAGAATATTGTATAGCCCTTATTTTATCAAAAAATTTAATGTCTATATAAGCGAAATAACTACTCAAACGCCTGATTCGGTTTGTGTGGCTTTGGACGATTTTATTACTCAAGCACTAAAAAACAAAGGAGTAGAGTATGCTGATTATGTACTAACATGGTATTTGAATACTTTGCCAACAATGCCATTTTCTTTTAATGAATTGGTTTATAAGCATATAATGGATAAATATTATAATTATCTAAAAGCCTTATTTACTATTTCGGAATTGGAGCAACATCAAGATTATTTGGAAAAAATCTCTAAATTTTTACCTGGCAATACTATGCCAAACATAATAGCAACAGATGTAGAAGGCAAACCTCATAGCCTTTATGAATCTAAGCATAGATTTACAATACTTTACTTTTTTGCCTCCACTTGCGAGAGTTGTAAGAAGAACCTTAATATTTTGCAGGATTTATATAGTAGGAATAAGGATTACTATGACTTGGAAATATTCTCCATAGACTTGGAAGCCGATGTGGAAATAGGCAAAGCAAGACAGCGAATGGAACCTTATCCTTGGATAGTAACTTTTAAGGCACCGGAAGAATTAAGGGAATATGGTTTTATATTAGACCATACGCCTGAGTTGTATGTATTAGACAAGGACAAAAAGATACTTAACAAAACCGCTATGTATGAACACGTAGAGAAAGTTATGGACGCTGCTATGAAGTCGGAGCAGAGATAAATTTTTGTTATTTTTCTTGTAATTGCTCTGAGGAAAAGAATAATTTTGGCTCTATTGTTTGCAACAAAGAAAGTTCTATTTCATCTCTTTCCTCTTGATTGCAAGCCAAGATGCCAGAATTTTGTAAAATGCCGTTTTCATCTACGCAAGCAAATTCCAAATCTCCGTTTTCGTTTCTTAGAAGAGTATAGCCGTCCAAAGTTTCCATCCAATGCATACGCTCATCACCTTTTAGAATAAAAGTAAGTGTTTTGCCATTTGGTTGTACTATGGTTATAGGTTTGGGATTGGCAGGTATGGATAAGGCTACAGAGCAAACAAAGATTGCAAAAACCAAAGCAATAAACTTTATTCTCTTTTTCTTCATTTCTAAAAGTTTTATTCAATAAACCTTTTTTCCCAATAAGGAAAAACATCAGCCAACTCCCCCGAATAATAGAAATCAAAACCTATTGCTCCAAAGGTATAGATATTGCCATCAACAGTTATATGTGAGCCTCCGCAAACAGGATTTGGTTTAGGCTCACTTTGAGAAAAACCAACATTGAAAAGAGTAAATAATACATCAGGACGATTGCTAATATCATAGCCTGCTCTCTTCCACTGATTGCGAGTTTGGTGAAGAATACACCCCGTGTATATGTACGAATAAGTATGGTCCCTATAATCCACAAGTCTTTTTATGCGTATGGAATCATCTACATAACTATCATAATCAAGTATGTGTTCATATTTTTCTCCCATATAAAAAGGAGAATTTTTGTCTTTTAGGTTGCTTTCTACCTGTGCGGCAGTAAAGTCTTTGATACCATTTACTCCAAAGGAAAACTGACTCTGAACAGATAAGACCTTTACGGGACCAAGATATTTCTTATACATCTCTCTTTTGGAGTTAAACAGTCTTATTTGCTCGCCAACCAAACACCCTACTATCATACGAGGCTCTACTCCACTTATTTTAGCCGCTTTGTTTATGGCAGCAGAATCCTTGATAATAGATTCTTTCAAAGCCTGCCACTCTGGAGCGTTCATCCAAGTGATTACGTTGGTAGCATTGCCTTTTACAAAACTATGACCAAAAACCTCTCTGCCTTTGCTTAATTGATTGTTATATTCTTTGTTATCCTTTAAGTATAACTCACAAGCCTTTATCATTTGAGAAAATTGAACATCGTTTTTGGAGTTTCTTAGTCCGTTGATAATCAATTCGGCATTGTGAGGGTAAAGTTTGCCAAGAGCAACAAGTTTTAAATAATCATCGGCTCGGAATACAAAACCTTTGTTCGTATTACTTTGCTCCTCTTTGCTTACTTTGGCTAAATATCGAGTATTTCTATCCACCATACCTCTGTTGTTGGTGAGCCCGAGTTCGTATATTGCCCAAGCAGAAAAAATACCAAAACCAAATATGGCAAAACCATATAAAAGTATTTTCCAAACAATTTTTACAGGTTTTTTATTTATAAATTCCTTGAAATTCATTGTTCCTAAATATTGAAATTACAAAATTTTATCTATTTCTTTTGTGGAGGAAATTTCTCTTCAAATTCCTCCATACTAAGGGCGTTTTCCAGAAGATATTCTCCTATTCTTGTCCTGCAAAGTTTATTAAGATATGCTCCA
>JAUNWC010000146.1 GCA_030540495.1 Bacteroidota bacterium | reverse complement strand
GTAGAGCCAATAGGTATAGACAAAGAAAAAGAGGATAAAATAAAACTTTTGTTTTCAAAATATGATTGTTCTTTTTCTGTCTTCTATGACAGAAAAGAGAACGAGGAAAGCCTTATAGAAAGAATAGCCGATAATGATATAGCAATAGTTTCCAATATACCTTTGAGAAAAGAAGTTTTGGAAAAATGTACTAATTTAAAACTTTTGGCAATTGCTTTTACGGGCTTAGACCATGTGGATATGGAATACTGCAAAGAAAGAAATATAGAGGTTGTTAATGCCTCTGGTTATGCTACAAGAGCGGTAAGCGAATTGACCATAGGTTTGATTTTGGATGTTTATAGAAAGATAAGCGAGTTTAACCATAGCATAAGAAAAAACGAGGGCAGAAATAATTTTTTGGGAGGGGAAATATATCAAAAAACCGTTGGTATAATAGGAATGGGAGCAATAGGCAAACAAACAACCTTGTTATTAAAGGCTTTTGGTACTAATGTTTTGGCATATTCTCACAGTACCAATCTTGTAATGGAAAGAGAGGGAGTAAGGTATGTGGATTTGAAAACTCTTTTGCAAGAAAGCGATATTATATCCTTACACGTGCCTTTGAACAAAGAGACGGAAAACCTTATTAATAAAGATACCCTACAACTTTGCAAACCTTCTGCCATATTGATAAATACCTCAAGAGGTAGAGTTGTCAATAGCGAAGATTTGGCTTTTGCTCTTAATAATAATCTTTTGGCAGGAGCGGCTGTGGATGTATATGAAAACGAACCTCCTTTGGAAGAAAATCACCCTCTTTTAAAGGCAAAGAATTGTATTTGTGTGCCTCATATAGCATACGCAACCAAAGAAAGTTTTGACAAAAGAATAAACATAATAGTAGAAAACATAGAGCAGTGGTTAAATAAATAATAGAGTAGAAAGAAAGTTCATTCTCAAACACTAATAACTTATACTAATCTATAATAACTTATCTAAAAAAGAATAGAAAAAAACGCAAAATTTTCTTATCTTTGCAAAACATTTAAGAATAAAAAAGAGACACAGAATAATTTTATTTACTAATAAAAACAAGAGCGAGAAAGGTAATAAGAGATGTTAGACAAATTAGAGGCTATAAACAAAAAATACTTGGAAGTAGAGAAAAAAATTCAAGACCCAGAGGTAGTTAATGATATGAAAAACTACGTCAAACTCAACAAGGAGTACAAAGACCTTGAACCTATAATCAATGCTTATCATCAATATAAGGACGTTTTGTCAAATATAGACAATGCAAAAAATGTGCTTGCAACAGAGAAAGATGAAGATTTTAGAGAAATGGCAAAGGAAGAGTTGAACGACCTTAGCATAAAAAAAGAAAAAATGGAGGAGGATATTCGTTTGATGCTTTTGCCACAAGACCCTCAGGATACTAAAAATGCTATCTTTGAAATACGTGCAGGTACGGGTGGAGATGAGGCAAGTATTTTTGCGGGCGATTTGTATAGGATGTACGTTAAATATTTTGAGAAAAGAGGTTGGAAAACAGAAGTTGTGGATTATACAGCGGGAACCTCTGGTGGTTATAAGGAAATAGTGGTAAATGTTATGGGTAAAGACGGAGTTTATGGTCAAATGAAATACGAAAGTGGAGTTCATAGAGTGCAAAGAGTGCCCCAAACAGAAACACAAGGACGAGTTCATACCTCTGCTGCAAGTGTTGTGGTTTTGCCCGAGGCAGAGGAATTTGATGTGGATTTGAAAATGAGTGATATACGTAAGGATATTTTTTGTGCTTCTGGTCCAGGAGGACAAAGTGTAAATACCACCTATTCTGCTATAAGGCTGACGCATATTCCTACGGGTATAGTAGTTTCTTGTCAGGACCAAAAATCTCAGGTTAAGAACTTGGAAAAAGCCATGATGGTTTTGCGTACTCGTTTGTTTGAAAGAGAATATTCCAAATATTTGGACAGTATTTCTGCTAAAAGAAAAACTATGGTCTCCACAGGAGATAGAAGTGCAAAGATACGTACCTATAACTATCCACAATCTCGTATAACAGACCACAGAATTAACTATACAAGTTATAACCTACAGGCTTTTATGGACGGGGATATACAAGACTTGTTGGACGCATTACAATTGGCAGAAAACGCTGAAAGATTAAAGGAAAGTATAGAATAAATTTGTTTTTATTCAATGAAAAATAGAATTTTTATAATTGTTAGTTTGTTGCTTATAGTTACAAGTATCTTTGCTCAACATCGTTCGCAGAATATAGCAATAGGTACTTGGCGAGAGCATCTGTCTTATTATTATACTCACAATGTATTAAAGGCAGGTGAGGAAGTTTTGGTTGCTTGTGCTTCCTCTCTTTTTTATTATAATCCCAAGACCAATACATCCAAAACACTCTCAAAGGTGCAGGGATTGAGCGATGCAGGGGTAGGAGTAGTTGCTTACGACTCTCTAACCAAAGCAACAATAATAACATACGAAAATTCTAATGTGGATATTTATCACAATAACAATGTTTATAACATACCGGATATAAAAAACAGATTTGTAGAAGGAAGTAAGTCCATCAATAATATATATTTTACAGACGGCAAGGCTTTTTTGGCTTGTGGCTTTGGAGTGGTGGTTATAGATATAGAAAGGGCTGAAATTTTTGATACTTGGTATGTTGGTGAAAATTCTTCTGCACTTGCGGTAAATTCTGTTTATAGCAACGATACAGCCTTTTTTGTGGGTACTGCAAATGGAGTTTTGTATGCAAAGAAAGACTATTCCACTTTGGCAGCGAGTCAATCTTGGAGCAAACTTGCCATAAATAATGGCAATTCCGATAACGTTATTCAGTATATAGGTAACTTGGGCAAATCAAATATTCTTATAAGTGCATATACGGGAGTTGGCTCCGAGGTTAGTGTATTAAAATACAATGGCAGCAAAATAGATACTATTATAGCCTCTATGTATATTCCTTTTGTAAGGAGTTTTGAGGATAAACAAGTGGTTGCAACGTGGGAAGGTTGCGTGGTTTATGATACAAATTTTGCCACTCTTTTCAACATAGCACAGACTTCTCACCCTGTTCGCAATTCCAAAGCAGATTACAAAGACGTTCTTGTGGAGGGTAATGATATATGGATTTCTCACAAGACACAAGGTTTGATTTATATCAAAGATTACACAAAATACATAGACAAAGATACCATAGACCCTGAGACAATAACCTTTCCAGAAGGACCTGCAAGTATTGATGTTTATAACATAGCCATAACTCCAAAGGGCAAAGTTTATATTGCTCCGGGTGGAAGAGATGCTATTTTGACCAATAGTTTTCTGGATGGCAATATATATTATTATGATGGTAATAGGTGGGATTGGATAAACACCGATTGGATAAGCAAAAATACGGATAGAAAGTTTTATGACCTTATAGAAATAGCCATAGACCCAAATGACGAAACTCACTTAATGTGTGCTTCTTGGTGGAATGGAGTTGTGGAAGTAAAAAATGATAGTGTAATAAATGTATATGATAGTAGCAATACATATAACTATGTTTTTCCCTATCTTAATTCCTATCGTGTAGCGAGTGTTAAGTATGACAAATCGGGCAATCTTTTGATAGCAAACTCTTTGACCGACCATAATTTTGCTTTTCTTACCTACAAAGGTGTTTGGGGCGGTTTTAATACTACCAATTTCTTTACCTACAACGACCAAATAAAAGGTATGATAGAGGACGAGATTCATCATTATCGTTTGATATATTCCTTAAGTGGCAAATGCATAATAGTAAATAATGATAGTCTTTCTATTAGGTGGATAAATCCGAATAATGGCTCGCTTTTGACCACTGATAAACTCAATTGTATGACACAAGACCAAGAGGGAGAAATATGGATAGGAACGGATAAGGGTATTAAGGTTATATATTCTTTGGACAATGCTTTTAATGGAGCAGGCACAACGGCTCCAATAGAATGCAACAATATAATTTACACCGAAGGAATAGAGGCACAATATCTATTGAGTTTTGAGGATGTGCAATGTATTATGGTGGATGGTGCAAATAGAAAATGGGTAGGTACTGAAAGAGGAGGAGTATATGTGTTTAGCGAAAATGGAGATAAAGAGTTATATCATTTTACAGCAGAAAATTCCCCATTGCTTTCCAATAAAATAACCTCTATGGCACAGCATCCTTTAACGGGAGAGGTTTTTATAGGTACAGATAGAGGCCTAATATCTTATCGTCCGGAGAGTATGCCTGCATACGAAGAGAAACAAGAACTTGTTGTTTTTCCAAATCCAATAAGAGAAAACTATCAAGGCAGTATTGCTATAAAAGGTTTTGTTGAGGACTCTGATGTAAGAATAACTGATGCACAGGGTAGAATGGTTGCTCATTTGAAATCTTTGGGTGGTCAGGCTGTTTGGGATGGCAAAAATTTTAAAGGACAAAGGGTGGGTAGTGGAGTTTATTATATCTTTTCTTATGCGGAAGATGATGCAGGCAAGACCACCAAAGCGGATGGAAAATTTATTGTTATAAAATGATAGAAAAAACCTCTGGCATTGTTCTTAAAATATTTCCTTTCAAGGAAAGTAGTTCCATTGTGGCTATATATACAGAGAAATGGGGCTTAAAGTCTTTTATTATCAAAGGAGGTAGAAAAAAGAATGCTAAGGTAAGGAGCGTACTTTTTAGACCCTTGCAAATAATAGATATAGAAACTTACATTAATAAAAAAAGTACTCTTTCTTTAATAAGTGATGTTTCTTTGTGCGAGAATTTAGACCATATTTATGGCGAGATGACAAGGACATCTTTGGCGTTTTTTTTAACGGAAGTTATACAACTTTCTTTGCAAGAAGATGCACCAGACGAACATTTGTTTAAGTTTCTTTATGATATCGTTTTGAAATTGAATAATATAGAAAAGAAAGAATTAAAGGATTTTCATTTACATTTTATGTATTATTTTGCC
>JAUNWC010000145.1 GCA_030540495.1 Bacteroidota bacterium | reverse complement strand
GTTTATCTCAAAATTATATTGTTTCTCATCTATATTGAACCACTGCATATTCTTATCTTTGCTTTGTAAAAATTCTATCTTTGCCTCCTTATCATAGTCAAAAACAAAAGGTAGTTTCTCGTTATCAAATGTTATGTACGAAGGCTTATTTACCTCTAATCTTAGATAGGTTGGAGGTTTAGGTTGCTCTATATTTTTTTCACAAGCACAGAAAACAACACACAAAATAAATATGTATATATATTTACTTAGATTATTCATAATTCAACTATATTTAGTATTTTTGCAAAAATAGAAAAAAAATTATTAAATTTGCAACAAAAATTTAAAAATATAGTCTTATACAATGCGAGAGTTCTTTATTAAATAATATGAGTATAAAGAATTTGCTTTTTGATGTATAGATAGATGCTAATAGAATAAATAGAAAATAATAAAAACATTTTAATATAATGAAGAGAATATTTTTGTTTGTTGTGGCAATTGCTTGTATGTTTTTTACTAATGAAGTTACTATGGCGCAAGTTACAGTAACACACTACACTGGCAGTGTTGCTGATTTGATACAGCAGTATTTTATTTCTGATGGGAGTGTGGAATTGGATAATAGTTATGGACACGAAGCCAAATTCAATGGTCAAACATCTACCACAAGTGTTCAATTAGGCACATTTACCAATGCTACTACCACAGGTAACAATATGCCTTTGCCTGCGGGTATAGTAATGACAACAGGTAAGTATGACCAAGCAGGTGTAGGAAATAGGACAGACATAGAAAGTGGACCAGGACATTGCCAAGATTGTGGTAGTAATTCTCCTTCCTTATATACAACATATACCAATCAAGGAGGCACAAATCACATGAATGATGTTGCTTGTATGTCTTTTTGGATAATACCAAAGAGCGAATCGCTTTCCTTTTCCTATGTTTTTGCCTCAGAAGAATACCCTACATACGTATGTTCGCCTTATAATGATATTTTTGGTTTCTTTATCTCAGGTCCTTATGATGAGAATGGCAATATTATTACTACATTAGGCGATTCCTATACCAATGAAAACATAGCCATAATTCCAAACACAGAGCCAGGAATCCCTGTTATGATTAATTCTGTTAATAATGGTACTTTAGGAAGTAGTGGTGGTAGTCTTTCTTCTCCAGGTTGTAATCTATCTTATTCTCAATATTTTATAACTAACGATAATGATAATTGTAGAATGAATGGATATACAGTAGATTTATCCACAAAAAAAATAGAGGTTGTTCCATGTTATAGATATAGAATAGAATTGGCTATTGCCAATATAGGAGACCAAGCCTATAATTCCACTGTTTATTTAAAAGCAAACTCCTTGCGTTCGGATAAATTAAACTTGAATGTAACGGGTAATAATGATATTGATGGTGTTTATGCCAAAGGTTGCGGTAGAGCAAAGGTTCTTTTGTCTGCCAATTATGATATTACTTCCAACACTCAATACACGGTGCAAATTACTCCTTCCTCCACCAGTACCTTAACAGAAGGCGAAGACTATGTTTTGACAGATGAAAATGGTCAATCAGTTGGTACCACCCTTACTCTTTCCAATGGACAAAACGATGCTTATTTCTATATAGACTTTATTCGCAATGAAAATAAAGCACCGCTTACCATAGACACTCTTTGGATTATTTCTGAATATGTTAATGAATGTACTCCAAGGGATACCATAATATTAGTGTGTAGAGAGATGGAAGATTTGACTTGCACCGTTACAGGAGGCAGAACATATTGTGACAATGAATTGCCTCAAACCGAGAATATAACCATAACCTCACAGGGTGCAGAAAAATTTATGAAAGTTACCATAACCAACTCTCTTAACGAAGAACCGTTTGAAACCACTGTGTATTATGATGACAACGCAAGCAACACTCTTACTGCAACTTACACCCCTATTATTCATGACCCGGTGGAGTTCTTTGTCAAAGTGGAAGACTCTTGCGGAAGAGTGTATGAACAAACCATAGAATATAAAATTCAAGGAGCAAATACTACTGCTTCCATCAGCAATAATTATATTTGCGAAGGAGAAGAGGTTGTTTTGTCTTGCCCAGAGGCTGTTACATATACTTGGAGTGCTGAGCCTATGGACGCAAGCCTTATAGGACAAGAAAATGTTAGAGAACCACAGGTTACTCCAAAAGAAAACACCAAATACACCATAACCATTGAGGACGAAAATGGATGTATAGCCTCAGATGAGGTGGATGTTACGGTTATAGCCCATGTTACTGCAAGAATGTCTTTGTCGGCACATACTCTTACCCTTTCTTCTGCAACTTTGATTTATGAAGACGTAACCATAAATGGAGCAGATAGATTTTGGGATTTGGGAGACGGCACTACATCCACAGCCATATCTGGCACAGAGAACTACCCTGTAACAGACTCGGGTACTTATCAAATAATGCTTATTGCCTATGATGCAGCAGGTTGTTCAGATACGGCTTACGATTATGTAAGAGTTGTACCAGATTTTACTTTCTATTTGCCAAATGCTTTTGTTCCCGGAGATGATGACCAAAGCATAGGTATTTTTGCACCACAAGGCTCTATGTTAGAATACTATACATTGGATGTTTATAACAGATGGGGAGCAAAAATATTTGCAGGTAAGCCAAACGAGGGCTGGGATGGTAAGTTGGAAAGCGGAGAATTAGCACCACAAGGCACCTATATATACGACATTTTCTACACCGATGGAGATGGTCTTTTGCAGAGAAAAACGGGTACTTTTACTGCTATACCTAAAAAAGGAACCTATTAAATTTACTCTAAATACAAAACTTTATACACTCTTTTAAGGGTGTATAAAGTCTTTTTTTTAATACAATGTATAAGTACGAAATATTAAAGTTAGATAGTGTAGATTCTACTCAAACTTTTTTGATGGAGAGGGATGAAAACTTGGATTTGCAAGAGTTTTACACCGTTTATACTTCCAATCAATCGGCAGGCAAAGGACAAGGTGAGCATAAGTGGGAAAGTGAGAAGGATAAGAATATATGTTTCTCTTTCCTTTTACGTCCTGTTTTTATAAATCCTGCCGACCAATATATTATAACTCAAATAATATCTTTGGCAATAGTACAAACATTAAGAGATTATGGATTAAAAGAGGTTAAAATAAAATGGCCAAATGATATTTATGTAAAGGAAAATAAAATTTGTGGTATTTTAGTGCAGAATAAGATAATAGGTAGAGAGTTTGCTACTTCCTATGTAGGCATAGGAATAAATATCAATCAAACACAATTCTCCTTTGCTCCCAACCCGACCTCTTTATGTTTGGAAACAAATAAAGAATTTGACAAATACAAGGTGTTTCAAAAGGTTATGCAAAATATTATAGACCTATATACAAAGTATAAATACGACACACTTAACACTTTGAAGCAAGAGTACTTAAATAACCTTTTATTCCTTAATGAATATAGAAATTATGAATATCTTGGCAAAGAAATAAAGGCAAAAATCATATCCACAAATTCTTTTGGTCATTTGATTTTGCAAGACGAGAAAGAAAACACATACACAGCCGAACTTAGACAACTCAACTTCTTGATAAATAAAGTATAGGTTTTTCTAAGTATTATTTTTTTTGTATCTTTGCAAGAGTCAATTTTCCAAAGAGTTTATGAAGATTAATGAAATAAATACTGAAGAGTTATATGAGAATTATCGCATTGTTGTAGATAAAGGGCAATCGCCTTTGAGAATAGACAAGTATTTGATGGTGAGAATAGAGAATGCTTCTCGCAACAAGATACAACAAGCGGCAAGGGCAGATTGCATAAAGGTTAATTCTTTGAGTGTAAAGCCTAATTATAAGGTAAAACCTAACGATGTTATACAAGTTTTTCTAACCACTGAACCAAGAGAAATAGAAATTCTACCTCAAAATATTCCTTTGGACATTGTGTATGAAGATAAGGATTTGATAATAGTAAATAAGCCTATGGGTATGGTTGTTCATCCTGCATATGGCAATTATGATAAAACTTTGGTTAATGCTTTGGAGTGGCATTTTCAGAACTCTGATAAGGACAAAGAAACACATCCTCTTTTGGTGCATAGAATAGATAAGGATACTACTGGCTTATTAGTGGTTGCTAAAAATGAAATAACACAAACTTTGCTTGCAAAACAATTCTATTATCATACCATAGAAAGAACTTATACGGCTTTGGTTTGGGGAGATTTAACTGAAAACGAAGGAACAATAGATAAAAATGTTGCCCGAGATAGCAAGGATAGGAAAAAAATGGCAACATATCTTGACACAGAAAAGGGTAAAAGGGCTGTAACTCATTGGAAAGTTTTGGAAAGATATGGTTATACTACTTTAATACAATGCAGGTTGGAAACAGGTCGTACTCATCAAATACGTGTTCATCTTATGAGCGAGGGGCATCCTCTTTTCAATGATGCTACATACGGAGGCGATAGAATACTAAAAGGAACAACTTTCTCAAAATACAAACAATTTGTTTTAAATTGTTTTGAATTACTTCCAAGGCAGGCTTTGCATGCTACTACTTTGGGCTTTATTCATCCAAGCACCAATAAAGAAGTTTTCTTTTCTTCAGACTTGCCAAAGGATATGCAAAACGTAATAGACAAGTGGAGAAAGTATGCAGAAAGTAGTAAATAATTGGCGTTTATTGTATTTCTGCAGTTAGTTAGGAAATAAGAGGAAAGAAGAAGTATGAATCTAACAAATGCAAGGGGAGAAGAAATAAAAAAAACAGGATAGCAAAAGAGTTTTTCTTTAACTATGATTGCACAAAGATAATAGGCAATATTTCTACAAACTGTATAAGTTTTATTTTTATTAGTTTTTTACGATTAAACTTTTTTTGCAGAATTAATACTTCTGAATTTCACACATCTTTTTGAAATAGTACCGCGACTACTTATAGGTTGTTTTAGGTTTTTATAGGTTGGAGCCTTT
>JAUNWC010000144.1:4723-5017 GCA_030540495.1 Bacteroidota bacterium | reverse complement strand
TTTATTGTCTATCTAATACTTTTTATTCTTATTATTAAACCAGCAAAGGATGCTTCTACTGCATTTTATAGTGTAAGAAAAGGACTTGCCTCAGTGGATAGAATAATAGAAGTACAGGACGTAACTCCAAGTATTATAGAACCAAAGAATAGTGAAGATTTTCCTAAGTTGCAAAAGGGTATAAGATTTGAAAACGTGAGTTTTGCTTACGAAAAAGAGTATCCTGTATTGAAAAACATAACTTGTTTTTTTGAAAAAGGCAAGACCACCGCTATAGTAGGACCATCTGGTTCA
>JAUNWC010000144.1:0-4713 GCA_030540495.1 Bacteroidota bacterium | reverse complement strand
AGGCAAAACTACTATGATAGATTTGATAGAGAAATTTTATCTTTCTCAGAGTGGAGATATATTTTTTGACAATGTTTCCATAAAAAGATTAAAGGCATCGGTTATAAGAGAAAATGTTTCTATGGTTGGACAAGAAACCATATTAATAAATGATAGTGTAAGAAATAATGTTGCTTTTGGCAGAGAGGATTATACCTTTGAACAAATACAAAAGGCGAGTCAAATTGCAAATGCAGAGGAATTTATTCTCGCTTTACCTAATCAATACGAGACAAATATAGGCGACAAAGGAGATAAACTTTCTGGAGGTCAAAAGCAACGAATAGCCATAGCAAGAGCCGTGTTAAGAAACTCAGATATACTTATTCTGGATGAGGCAACTTCGGCGTTGGATAACAAAAGCGAGGTATTGGTTCAACAAGCCTTAGATAAAATAAGTTCAGATAAAACCGTAATAGTTATTGCCCACAGGCTTTCAACGATAGAAAAAGCAGATAAAATCATTTTTTTGGAGCAATGACAGATAAAAGAAACTGGTACTCAACAATAGTTATACAACAAGAAGGGTTTGTATTATCATTTGTATTCTATGCAAAAGTTATAAAAGAGTTATATAAACAGAGTTTATCTTTTTTACAATAATATTGAAAAAAATGCGTTTTTCTTTTTGGATTTACTAAGGAACAAAAAAAGTTAATACAATGAAAAGATATTTTCTTATTACAGCACTTATGCTGTTGGTTGTCTTATCTAATGCACAGATAAGTACAAAGCAATTACCACGCTCTTTCTTTTTAAAAGAGAAGGTTGGTTTGGTTACAAAAACATTGTCTTCTCCTGATATAGATGCTCTGCTGGAAGAGGATGACAACAACGCTAATTTCTTTAAGGCTCAAAGATGTGCTGTTGCAGTGCCAATGTTTGAGAACTTCTTTGATAACGCTGTGCGTACTTCTTTTGAGAATTATGACCTTTATACTCTTAAAGTAACAATTCCTTATGCTTATGCCATAGGTTTTAGTTCCAATGATTTTTATTTGCCTAAGGGAACGGAGTTATATCTTTACAACCCAGAGCATAGCAAAGTGCTTGGCGCTTACACCTCTGACAACAATGCAGAAAATGGTATTTTTGCCACAGAATATGTTTATGGAGACGAAATCATAATAGAGTATTATCAGCCAAAAACAATTATAGAAAGTGCAAAAATAGAGTTATCGGAGTTTGTTTATTTTTATAGAGATGTTACTTATATAGAGCAAGAGCAAATGCTGAAATCTGAACCTCAATTCTCTACCAAGGAGTTTAGAGAGTCAGGGTCGTGTAATGTTAATATTAATTGCTCAGAGGGAGATAACTATCAAGATGTTAAAAATGCGGTAATGCGTATTCAAATAAGAGGAGGATATAATTATTATTGGTGCACAGGAACTCTTATCAATACAACCAACTATAGCAAAGAGCCTTATATTATTTCTGCTGCTCATTGCGTACAATATTCAAGTACAAGTAATTATAGTTATTTTGTTTTCTATTTTAATTATGAAGCACCGGGTTGCACTACTCCTTCTTATGGCAGTGAGCCAAGTTATGTTTCTTATACGGGTTGTACTTTTTTGGCAAAGGATTCTTCAAATGGAGATAATGGAACAGATTATTTGTTAGTAAAATTGAATAATAATTTTACTTCCTCTCATAATCCTTATTTTGCAGGTTGGTTAAGAAGTAGTACTGCTCCTAATTCTGGAGTTTGTATTCACCACCCATCTGGTGATATAAAGAAGATTTCCTCTTTTACTGCTCAGCCTACTTCTGCAGAGGCTTACAATTCTACGCATTGGAGAGTTTATTGGGCTCAGACTACTAACGGCTTTGGTATAGTAGAAGGTGGCTCTTCTGGCAGTGGTTTATTTAATACAGATGGACGATTGGTTGGTACTCTTACGGGAGGCTATTCCGATTGTGGATATATTTCCTCGCCTTCTATGGAAAAAGATTGGTATGGACGTTTTGACCTTCAATTCTCAAATCTTTCTCAATGGTTGGATGCCACAGGCACAGGAGCAACAACTGTTGAAGGTATTTACTTTAATCAAGCAGTGGATACTCTTTCCACTGATACAATCCCTTCTGCTATAAATACCATAGAGGCAAGTATGGGTTTTGTTGTATATCCTTCCATTGCTAACGACTACATAAATATAAGTTCTAACATAGCAAATACAAATGTTGTTGTAGTGGTGCTTAACGAAATTGGTCAAAGTGTATTGTCTTATACCATACCGGCTAATCAATCAAACACTTCCATAAACATTTCTTCTTTAAAGGATGGAGTTTACTTTGTTCGCTTCTATGCTAATGGCAATTCTTATATACAAAAGATAATAAAACAATAAAATTAAGATTTATGAAAAAATATATCCTTATAATTCTTATATTTTGTTTTTTATTATCGGGATGTAGTAGCAATAAATCTGTAAGAAAACGTAGAAAAGGCAAGTGTGGTGATTGTCCAACTTGGAGCAAAACCCAAATAAAAGAAAAACACCACACTTACTTTTGCTAAACCTGTTATGACAGAGGAAGATTTAGCCAACGCTATGCAAAAATATTTGCCCGAAGGCTCTGCCTTGGATATTGCTCATATTGTACTAAGGTATAATATAGTCTTTAAAGTAGTTCGTCCAAGGCAAAGATATTTGGGTACGTGTTACAAAAACAAAAATATAATTACCGTCAATGGCAATCTTCCTCCTTATCTTTTTCTTTTGGTGACCTTACATGAATTGGGACATTTTATTTCTTTGAAAAAATATGGATTAGATATAAAACCACATGGGCAGGAGTGGAAACAAGAATATACCAAACTTTTAAAACACTTTCTTTATAAGGGTATCTTTCCCGTTAGATTAGCCGAGAAGGTTATGCAAGAAATTATAAAACCACAAGCCACATGTTCCAAAGAATTGATGAACGAATGTGCCTTATATACATAGGAATTTTATTTTTACTCGCAATAACAAATCAAGTGTAAAAAAAGTATTGTAACTTTGCAACAAGTTAAATGCAAGTACTATGAATAAAAAATTTTTCATATTTTGTTTTATCTGTGTTTGTTTTGCCTTTGTTTCTGCACAGCCAAATTATAATGTTTGCTTGGATTTCAAATACGATTCTATTTTTGCTTTAGATAGCAATTATTTTGCGATTAGGGAAAACAATCTTTGGGGTATAGCAAAGGACAATAAAGTAATAGTACCTTGCAAATACGAATGTATAGATGCTTTTGGCAATGGTGTTGTTACCATAATAGAAAACCAAAAGGCTGGTTTTATAGATTTGGAAGGTAATCAAATCACTCCTCCTCAATATTTTTTGCAAGCCAATCATACTACCTACAAATCTCCTCTTAATGTTTTTTCTTTTAATTCTGCATTAGTCTTTGATGGAGAAAAACTTTTATTAATAGGCAAGGATGGTAAATCTTTGGTAGAAAAGGATATAGAAATTTTATCAAAAACAAATAATACAGTTATATACAAAAAAAACTCTGCTTATGGGCTTATGGATGCTGAAGGCAAACCTCTTACCGAGGCAAAATATTTGCAAATACAACCGGTAATAGATGGCAAATTATATGGTTACATAGGTATGAGAGAGGGAATGAGAGTATGGGGACTTTTAGACGAAAAAGGACAATTGCAATCTAAGGCTTATTTTGATGAATTGCAAGTAATAAACAAAGGCGATAGGTTTTTTGTTAAAGCCTTTATGCCTTCGGGCAAGCAGGCTCTTTTTGATGAGGATGGCAATCTTTTATTTCAACCATTTTATCAAAGCATAGAACCAACAATATATCCTAATTATTTTGATGTTACAGAAAACACTAAACACGGTATAGTAGATTTGGACTATATTTTGCACGTACCAACAGCTTACGAGCAAGTGCAAGTAACAACTTTGAAAGAGGATACTTTTTTTGTTGCCATCAATGATGGAGTGTCTTTTGTGTTGAACAAAAAAAATCAATTGCTTGCTTATTACGAGGGACATATAACCGGTTTTGTATCTTATAGCGAGGATGAGGTTGTTTTTGTGGCAGATTCTTTTCTTAACTACGGAGTAATGTCTTCTAAGAAGGGCTGGATTATTCCTCCTAAGTATTTGGATGTTTTGGGATGTGTGAATAATAGCGTAATTCTAAAGAAAGGCAAGAAATGGGGGGCCATGAATTTGCAAGGTAATGAGGTAGTTCCTTTTGAATATAATAAGGTTAAGGTATCTTCAAATAGGAATTTTGTTGTTTTCTATGATGGGAAGAAAAATTCTATTTTGCTAAACGACAAAGGAGAAAAACAAGTTTTTCCTAAGGTAAAAAAAATGTTTGTTTTTTCTAATCATATAGAATATAAGGACAAAAAAAACTATGTTAGATTGTACGCTACAGGGCAAGAAAAGACATCTCAATATTTGGATATAGGCAACGAAAAGGACAATATTCTATTGGTAAAAGACAAAAAGGGCTGGACTTATGTAAATGCCTCCACCTTAGAACCACTAACAGACAAGCACTTTGATAACATTTCTTCTTTTATAAACAAAAGAGCCTTGGTGGTTAAGGATAAAGAACTCTTGTTAATAGACGACAATTTTAATACTCTTTCTACTCTAATTACTGCCAAGAAAAGTAATTTGCATACCGCTATGCTTATT